>JAIFWG010000036.1 GCA_019662005.1 Candidatus Parcubacteria bacterium | reverse complement strand
ACCCTTGTGCCTCATTTACTTTCAATGACTGCCACTCCAATCCCCCGAACGCTCGCTCTTACTATTTATGGCGACTTAGATATTTCTATTATTAAAGAAAAACCAAAAAATCGACAAAAGATTATTACCAAAATCGTAACCCCAACTCAACGACGCGAGGCTTATCAATTTATTCGCAGCCAAGTAAAAGAAGGGCGGCAAGTTTTTGTGGTCTGTCCTAGAATTGAATTATCTGACCCTAAGGAAGAAATTAAGACCAAGGGCAACCGGCAATCCAAAATGAACGTACTCTGGGCCGATGTTAAAGCTGTTCAAGAAGAGTATAAAAAACTTTCAGAAGAAGTATTTCCTGATCTTAAGGTAGCAATGCTGCACGGCAAAATGAAACCAAAAGAAAAACAAGAAATCATGACCCGATTCAAATCAGGCTTAGCTCATATTTTAGTATCCACATCAGTGATTGAAGTCGGAGTTGATATTCCCAACGCCACAATTATGATGATCGAAAATTCTGAACGATTCGGCTTAGCCCAGCTTCACCAATTTCGAGGACGCATCGGTCGCGGTGAACATCAGTCATACTGTCTATTGTTTTCGAGTTCTGCTGAAAAAAATATCAACCAGCGCCTGAAGGCGCTGGTTGATACTGATGATGGCTTTGTTTTGGCCGAAAAAGATATGGCAATCCGCGGACCGGGCGAATTTATTGGTTCTAAGCAATCCGGACTCCCCGACTTAGCAATGGCTTCTCTAGCCAATGTTGAGTTAATTAAAAAAGCCCGAGCTGAAGCTCGAACGCTACTTAAAGAAGATCCTAATCTCATTCAATACCCTTTACTCAAGCAGCAACTAGAACGCTTTGAGAAGATGACTCACTTTGAGTAGCAAAAAACCGGCTGGGCCGGCTAGTCGGTAATCTCAAGGATTGCGACCTTAAAGTCACATTCTTTGTTGGAACAATCTAAGCGCACTGCAACATGGCATTCGGGGTGCTTAACCTCAAAAAACTCGTTTGGATCACACAAAGATTTTGAAGCGCACACCATATCTTGTAAGCATTTGGGGCACCTCTCTTTAACAGAGCGAAGGTTGTCATGGGAGCATTTTAAGCAACGAATTTGTACCCAAAAGTTTTGTGATTTTTGTCTTGGTACAGCATTAACCCCATATACACCATTTATTTTTGAAAGTACATAATCATACTCCTCAACTAGACGGAGGTCATGATCGCATTGTCTTTGAATTGCGGAAATAGCATCAGTCGCAAGTTTTGTAGCTTCATAGAGAACGTCAATAATGTTTTTTTCGCGTTGATTTAAAGGGACGCAAATAGGCTTTTGTTCCATAGTTAAAGAGCTTTGATATCATAAACTAAATTTACTGATGAGTCAACGCTGGCTGAGCAGCGCCAGCTTTTCGGTCTTTAGGGGTAACCCAGAAGCCCATATACTTACCAAACATTAAACGAGTTTGGGCATCTAGCGCTGGAATAGCGCCAAAGAGAATAAAGTTAACTGGGAATAAAATCCACTGCAAAAACATCCAAACCCATTTAAATTTTCCGTAATGTGGAGGTTTTGGTGGAAGTAAAGCGATACTTAAAATAGCTGAGGTAATTAACCCGAGCAGGGCCGCATTCAAAATAGTGCTAGTAATTCTGGGAAGGTTATAAGAAAGAATTGAGCCGGTAAATGCTGAGCCGCCAACCCAGACAGGAAGCCAGCCCAAAAGAAATATGATTAAAGCATTTGTTGGGCTGGAATGAGTATGCTCCGTTTTAACTAACGTATATTGCCACTTCTTCCAAAGCGGAATATTTTTATTTTTCATAAATCCGTACATAAAGTAAGGATTGTTCTCGGCTCCGTAGTGCCAACGGCGGATTTGTTTGTACTGATTTTTTAAAGTTTGCCAAAATGTAGGCGCGACATTCGCATCCATATATACCGGATAGTACATAGGTATGGTGCGCCAATTTCCGTCATAATGAAGCAGGCATTGCCAGTAGATACGGGAGTCTTCGCTAACCATATTTTTTTGCCAAAACCCTATATCAACCAAAGCTTTAAAACCAATAGACTGTGATGAAAAAGTTACCAATTGCTCTGGGCGTGCCTGTTGAATCATCTGCCAAAACGTAGTTGAAAAGGCAAAAACTCTGGCGAATGCCGGAGCTTCCCAAATATTGTTATTGAAAATAGGAATGGGCTGGAAAGAAGAGTGCAACGGATCAGAAGCAGTCATGTAATACCAACTCAAGCACGCAAAGAAATCTCGAGGAACAATAGTATCAATATCAAAAACAGAAACCACAACTCGTTCGTACGGAATCTGCAATGGATCAATAATTTCTTCTTTAATCTTTGTGCCCGCCCAGGCTTCGTTAGATCCTTTACCTGGAATTTCGCCTTCTAAATTAGCTGGATGGGTTGTAATGTGAAATTTGAAAAAGGAGTCTCCAAATTCTTTAGTTGCTTCTTGGGCCAGCATAGTTGCATGTTCCCCCGTTCGGCCTTCAGTTGCTAATACTACAATAAGACGATTGCGGTCGTAGTTTGAGTTTAGTATGGAATGTAAGCTTTCTCGAACGATGGTATAGGGTTCTCTCGCTACGGGCAAAATTACTAGATGGTATAAATCTTTCCAGTTAACTCCGGCCAATTGATCATTAGAATTTAAAGCCTCGAGTTTTTCTACCCAATTTGCTTTCATATTCTTTTTCATGCGTTCAAAAGAAGAACGAGTTAGCAATGAGAGATAAACAGTTTTAATTAACCAATAAATATCAAATAAAATAATAAAAACAGCCGCAAAAACTGGGGCTTGGTAAGAAACTAGTATAATCAAGGCCAGAGTGAACCAGGCTAAAAAACCTGGAAGCATTTCTAAGAGTCGATAAACCCTTCGATCATGAGAATCTTTAATATCTAGAGCGTTACCGATGTGAATATAGTCTTGCATATATAATAAATAATATTATACCATAAATTTAAATAGTTGACAATAAAGCCCCTAACGGGGCTATCAGTGGCTAGAAGTGGGTTCGTCCTTGCTTTGAAGATCGGCCAACTCGAATTTCGCTTGTAAATTGCTATACAAGTCTTCGCATTGAGTAGTTTCTTTGCATTCTGGACAGATCCCAACAATCTTAATTCCACAACGATTGAAGGTCAGCGCATAAATGGGAATTTTTTTGTGGCTACAGTATCGACACTCAAGCTGAAAGGGATACTCTCGCTTAGGGACTCCCTTGAGCCGATTTTTTATTTCTTCGGCTATGGAACATCTCTTTGTGATGATCCTCTTGGCCACAAGTAGGTGCTCCTTTAAACATACCATCGCGGCTATGCAAGCACAAGAGAAAATAGCGCATCCTGAAGGTCTAGATTGCCAGACTTAGCCCCAAGATCAAGGTCTGACAATCTACTAAACGCAAGCTTAAGGTCCTCGACTTTGTAGCGCGTAATAGCATTGCTCATTTTTTTAATGACAAAGGGATGCAGTCCGGTTTTTTTAGCAATAAGCGGAGCCGGCAACCCACGAGCAGTTGAATCCCCCACCATAAGCATGGTTCGCAGCTGATAGGCAATCATTGAAAGGATGTAGTAAGGATCTCGGCCTAAAGCCAGCTCGCGATAGAGTAAAGAAAAAGCTTTAGGCCTATCCTTTAAGGCGACTGCGTCCACGAATTCAAAAATGTTTGATTCTTGTTGAGCATGAATTAATCTATCTACTTCAACCGGAGTAATGGTTCCCCCATAATTTGCCAGCACATCAAGCGCCTGCATCCACTGAATACTCTCTTTACCAACACGACTAAACAGATTCCGAAATGCTGTTGTTTGAATACTAAGATTTCTTTTTTTAATCTCTGCTTTAACCCAGCGCTCAAGCTCAGCGCCTTCCAAATAATCAAACTTGCGGATGAGATTTCCAGCGGCATTGGCATACGAAAATAAATCCTTGTTATTGGCTTCCTTTTGAGTTCCTGAATGGACGAGAAGTACCACAGTGAGAGGGTCTTTTTGAACACCGAATTCTTGAAGCAACCCAAGAGCCCCTTCAGCGGAGTTGCTATGGAATGGGTTATTCAGGATCACCAGCTTAACTTCTTGAAAAAGCGAAGTTCTGCCCAAAGCATCACGTAAAGATACCAACGAACCAGATTCACTGCCCTGGATAGAAAAAATATTAAACCCGCTTGGATGCTTAGCTCGATATCCAGCGATCACCGTATCAACATTTTGCTTTAAACGATATTGATCAGGTCCGTAAAGAAAGATAATCATAAGTTTGTTTGGACCTCTATCCAAATTTGACCCGGCGCAAACTTAATTTCATTATCATTAGCATCATAGAACTTCAATGGACTATCGCGACGAGCTGGATCTTTTTTCCACGTTGCATCAATTGAAATGCCGTCTTGATAAATTTGAGCGCGACCTTGACCTGTAACAGTGACGACTATGTATTGATCGCCCTCGCGCAGTACATGCGAAGTGGTATGCATTACAGCCACAACCGAAGCGGTAATTTGGGTTCCTGTGTTTTTATCAGTTTCGGACACTCCCCCGCGAGTTCTAGAATATACATTTGTTTGCTGATTATATTTCCAACTTACATTATATGGAGCAGGATAATCAATGCTAAACAAAGTAACAATATTTGAAATATTTCTTTCTGCAGGTTTGTCCTCGTGTAAGTACCCGGAAAAGTTTTTCTTTAAATCATACTTAAGATCTTTTGCTCTATCTAGTATTAATTTAATTGTAGAAAAACCATTATGCGGAGGTTTAACGCCTGCCTTGCGATAAAATGTGCTGCCTTCATAGGTTAGCGCATTTACATTATCCAATACGTGATTATCAAGCTGCGCCAAAGCGCCATGTTCCCCGCCCCAATGAGCATAGATGGCTTGAAACCCAGCCGCCAAAGGAATAAAGTCCTCGCGCGCGGAACGAATAGACCCAATCTCTGTTGGAGTTTGGCATTGATACACCGCCATAAAGCGTGTAACACCATTTGGAGTCACTGGCATTTCAATTACCAAGTCAGCTTGGCTAATTCCAGAGAGTGGCCTAGTTTCTGGGTCAGAAGGAAGCATAACCGCAATGGGCCTTCGATCTAATGTTTCGCACGGGAGGCCAGAAATAACGCTTTTCCTTGATTCATTTTCTATTCCAATAGTATGATTGCGTCGCCACGCAAAGATTGCCAAAACAATAATGGCAGCGGCTCCGCAAATTAAAAGTAGTCTCTGTTTCATGATCTTATTTTAACACCTGATGCACTGGACAGAAATGTGCAGAACGCCCGCCTATAACCATACGCTCAATTACACCGCCATCTTTTTTAAGGCATTTCTCGCCAGTACGATGATAAGCTTTGTGTACATTTTGAAAACTCCCCTTTTCACCAGAAGGAGTGCGATAGTCATCCATGCTGGATCCTTTCATTTTGATAGATTTCTCTAATATTTTTTTCATCGCGGCATAGATCTTTTTAATATCAACTTCTTTTAGGTTTTCAACTCTGGATAACGGATGCAAACCAACTTCCCACAAGATTTCATCAGCATAAATATTACCAATACCAACAATAAAGTGCGGATCCATAATGACTTGCTTGATCCGACCTTTCTTTTTGGTAAACAACTTATTAAATTCTGAAAAATTCACATCCAATGGTTCTGGACCAAGAGCACCCAGCTCTTTTAGATTCTCAACCGTTTTATCATCGACAAGCATAACTTTGCCAAACCTTCGCAAATCCGATAATGCTACTTGATAGCCATTACTTAAACTAAAAATAACTCTGATATGCTGATTTTTAGGATCTGTCTTCAGTAAACTATCAATCGTACTCTTCCAGACACCATCTTTTAATTTCCATTTGCCGTACATCAGGTGCCCGGATATTTTTTGGTGAATAAAAATACTTTTTGGACCTTCAATATCGATCACAATAAATTTTGCACGTCGCCAAACTTTGAGAATTTTTTTACCCTTGATGGCTTTTTTAAATGATTTAAGACCCGCGGCTTGTCGAACAACTTTTTCTCGATCACTCCAAACATCCAAAAAACAAAGCCCTTCCAGCTTCGACCGCAATCCTCGGACAGTTGTTTCAACTTCTGGTAATTCCGGCATATAAATTATTTCATCTTAACCCACCGAATAGAGCTACTATATCCGCCTTTTTCTCCAGGCTTTGCAA
>JAIFWG010000035.1 GCA_019662005.1 Candidatus Parcubacteria bacterium | reverse complement strand
CAAAAGCAGTTATTGAGGCAGCAAAAGAAGCAGGCGCCCCCGCTGTGATGTTGGGAACCTCTGAAGGCGAAGCAGGCTTTGTGGGATTAAAAGAGGCGGCTGCGCTTGTAAAAGCATTAAGAGACGATTTGCAGTTTCCCGTATTTTTAAATGCTGATCATTTTAAATCTTTTGAAAAATGCAAAGCCGCGATTGATGCCGGCTATGACTCAATTATTATTGATTCATCTAAATTACCCAATGATCAGAATATGGCATTGGCAAAGCAGGTAGTAGAGTATGCCCGATCTGTGAATCCTGATATTTCGATCGAAGGCGAGCTAGGGTATTTAAAAGGATCTTCCGAAGTTCAAACTAAAATTGAGATCAGCGTAGCTGACTATTCAAAGCCCGAAGAAGTAAAAACATTTGTTGAAGCAACGGGCGTGGATAGAATGGCTGTGGTGTTTGGGAATATTCACGGAATCGTAACTGATCAGGAAGAAAAATTAGATATCAATCATTTTTCTGAAATTGTTGCTACCGAACCTCGGCCATACTATGTATTGCATGGCGCATCAGGTTTATCCGATGCGGATGTTTCGGCTGCCATTAAAGCCGGAGTAACTAATGTGCATTTTAATACGGAACTTAGAGTGGCATATCATGAAGCCCTCAAAAAAGAGTTAGGGGAACATCCAAATGAAACGACTCCTTATAAGTACTTAGGACCTGCAGCCGAAGAAGTAAAAAAACTCGTTCTTGGCAAGCTCAAAGTATTTATGTCTAAATAGACAGATCCAAATTCTCGTGGTATTTTATGGGGAAGATCTTTGATATGTGGCTTAATTATACAAGCGAGCTTTTGGTTTTTATCCTGGCTTGTTGGGCAAATTTCTACCTCTATAGGTGGCTTATGCCCAGAATACTGAAAATTGATAAACCAAGAGCATATTCATTAAAGGGCACTGGTTTAATCCTCTTGTATACTGTTGTTGCAGATGCCTTATATCAGAGTTCAACAGTTGTTATTGCTAATCTTTCAACGAGCCTCGAGGAAAGATTTATGTGGATCCTTATTTGTGTCCTCAGTGTCATTTTTTTTATTCAGTTTATCGCTGCTTGGATTTGGCCCGGCACCAGAAGATGGTTGCAAAGATTTTGGAATTATCAGTTTATTGTTGACTAGCGTCCTAAAAGGACGCTTTTGATTTGATTTTATAATAGGAATATGTTAATATAGTTGAACATTAAGCCATGGCAGCACATACTCATAAAATTGAATTAACCGCCGAAACTCGTGCAGTTCTTGGTGGTAAGGTTAAGTCCTTACGACGATCCGGTTATGTACCGGGGGTTTTGTATGGCAAAGGTTTTGCTTCAGTACCAGTTCAGGTTCCTCAAAAAGATTTTAATAAAACTCTAAAAACAGCAGGGGAATCAACTTTAGTCTATCTCCAGGTTGATGGCCAAGTTCACCCAACGATTATTCATGATGTATCACGCGACCCTCGAACAGATGTGGTCATTCATGCTGACTTTTATAAAGTAAGACTAGACGAAAAGATCAAAACCAAAGTTCCTGTCGTATTCGATGGGGAGGCACCAGCTGTAAAAGATTTTGGTGGTATCTTCGTAAGAAATGTTAACGAACTTGAAGTTGAAGCTTTGCCACAAGATTTACCTCACGAAATTAAAATCGATGTCTCTGTTCTTAAGAATATTGATGATCAAATAGTACTTAAAGATATCGTTCTGGATAAAATAGAAGTTCTTGGCAACCCAGAAGAAATCCTGGCTACAATCCAAGCTCCTATGTCTGAAGAAGAACTCAAAGCAGCTCTTGAAACTCCAACTGAATCTATTGAGGATGTTGGTAAGGTTGAAAAAGAAAAGGATGCTGACGCAGTTCTTGATGAAACAGAGACTCCTGCCGGAGAATCAAAGCCAAAACCTGAACCAGAATCTAAATAATCATGAAACAAGATATTCACCCAAAATACTACGAAGCAAAAGTAAAATGTGCATGCGGCCATACATGGACCGTCGGCTCAACTGTACCTGAAATCAGTACAAGCATCTGTTCAAGCTGCCATCCTTTCTATACCGGAACAGAAAAAATTGTTGATACTCGCGGTCGTGTAGATAAGTTTAAAAAGCGTCTCGAAAAGTCAGATCAGAAGAAAACCACTAAGACAGTTAAAAAGCCTCGCAAGAAATAGATGTCTCAACCCATTCAGTATCAAAAGGGTAATGCTGAATTTTTTGGACGTGTTTTCGATACTGACCCCAGAGCACTCATTCCTCGATTCGAAACAGAGTTTCTCGTTAGTAAAACAATAGAATGGATTAGATCAAAGCCACAAAAAGAGTGGTCAATTATTGATGTTGGTACAGGTTCGGGAATAATTGCAATTTCTTTAGCTCTTGAACTGCCAGAAGCCAAAATTACTGCTATTGATAAATCAAAAGAGGCATTGGCTCTTGCTCGAGAAAATGCATTGAGGCATCATGTAAATAACCGGATTAATTTCATAGAAGCTGATTTGTTGGACGGATTTTCAAGTGCAGATATAATACTTGCGAATCTTCCTTATCTGCCCACTAAGCGTATTTCTAAATTGGATCCTTCTGTTAGGGATTTTGAGCCACATCAGGCTTTAGATGGCGGAGAGGACGGCTTGGAGATTTACCGAAGATTGTTCCAGCAGATATCTAGTTTAAATCCATTGCCAAAACTGTGCGTCTTTGAATTTGATGACGGCCAGGAAGAGACAGCTCAAGCAGTAATTAGTCACTGGCTGCCGGGTGTGCGAACTAAGATTTTAAAAGATTCCAGCTGTTTCAGTCGTTATATAATTTTAGAAAATTAATATGAGCAACTATCAATATGTTCCATATAAACCTCAAGCCAAGCCGGTGATAAAAGGTGATCAGGCTGTGGTTGAAATACGCGCCGGCGCCGGCGGCGACGAAGCCGCCTTATTTGCGACCGAACTTTTCGATATGTACAAAAAATATGCTGCCTCCCAAGGTTGGCAGTTTGAGACTATTGACTCGAATCAAAACTCTCTTGGCGGATTCAAGGCAGCCACTTTTGAAGTAAACGGCCAAGGGGCTTTTGAAAAAATGAAATATGAGTCTGGGGTTCATCGTGTCCAAAGAGTTCCGGCCACCGAAAAAAGCGGCCGCGTGCATACTTCTACTGTGACCGTTGCTGTTTTGCTTAAAGCTACAGAAAGCGAATTAGTGATTAGGCCAGATGAACTGGAGATTACTTTTTCTCGTGCTGGCGGCGCAGGGGGCCAAAACGTAAATAAAGTTGAGACAGCAGTTCGTATTTTACATAAACCTAGCGGTATCGTTGTCTCGTGCCGGCAGGAACGCAGCCAAGCTTCCAATCGAGAAAAGGCAATGGAAATTCTCCGCTCCAAACTTCTTGAAATTAAGCGTATAGAAGAAACCGGAAACATTACGGAAGAACGACGCAAGCAGATTGGAACAGGAGATCGTTCCGAGAAAATCCGTACCTATAACTTTCCTCAAGATCGAATCACTGATCATCGGATTAAGAAAAGCTGGAGCAATATCGAAAAGATCCTTGCGGGTCATATGGATCCAATCTTCGAGGCTTTAGCTGCAACGCCCAAAGAGTAACTCGTAATCAAAAAGCAACCGCCTTGGAGGCGGTTGCTTTTTGATTTAATTATGGCATAATAGGCGAGCGTGAGTGTCTAATGGCAAAAAAGAAAACAGCCAGATCCAAGAATCTTAACAAGAGGCAAGTAGAAAAAAGTACTAGGTACAAAAAGGTCGAAGAAATAGTGTTTGGATCTTCTAGTAAAAAGAAGCTTACGAAGAAAGAAGAAGCTCTTTGGAAAATTATAGAAAATCTTCGCAATGAGTTGAATAAGTGTCAAGACAGCCTTAAGCTTCAGCTGGGTGCTAATGATTTGCTTTCTAGTGATTTTCTTGAAGCAACAGAGAAACTCAAGTCAAAAGAGCAAGATATCGTGAATTTGACCACAATGATGGACAATTTGCGGAACGATCGTGATCATAGTTTAGATACAGTAAACATACTCCGAGTCAGGCTGGACGAAATGGGAAAAGACCTAGCGTTTGCTAGGAAAAATGTCAAAGTATTGGATGAAGCATTGTGTGAAGAAGTTGAGAAGACAAAAAAAGAAATTGAGAAGATAGAGAAAAAGGTGGAAAGATATGGAGTCCTAGAAGAGGTCTTATTATCTGCTCTGATATTGCTTTTAATGCGAACGGGCGTTCTGGATCTTTCAAGAGCCATGAAAACCATCTGGTCGTTTATGTATCATGAGACGGACCAAGAAATATTGGAAGCCATAGCTTCGGACACCACATTCATCGCACATGGGGAGCTAACAAATCTTTTGGAGAGACAAAAACTAGAACATGGGGCTTCTGCTGCTATTAACGCCTTGGAGCATATTTTTGGATAATTGTAATAACCCCGCCGATGGCGGGGTATTTAATTAAAGCCCTTGACCCGCCCTTGGAAAGGATTGTAAAAAGGCCCAAAGCCGGTCCTTTCCAAGGGCGGGGTTGATTAATATAGGTAAATCGTGTAATATAAATAGACAAATGGAAACCATGCAAGACCTATCAATTTCATACGAAGACATGCTCAAAGCGGGCATGCATTTTGGCCGTAAAAAGACTGTTTTTCACCCTGCTATGACCGATTACGTATTTACTGTCAGAGATGGTATTTGCATTATTGATCTTTTGAAAACACAAACAGAACTCAAGACTGTCTCAGCCTTTCTAAAATCTATCATAGAAAACAATGGTCTTATGCTATTTGTCGGCCTCACCAAGCAATCAGCCGATGGTATCAGAGATTTAGCTCAGTCGCTCTCAATGCCGTATGTTATTGATCGATGGATCGGTGGTACCTTTACCAACTTTAAAGTTATTCAGAACCGAGTTCGCCGATTAGAAGAAATGGAAAAATCAACCAAGACTGATGAGCTGGATAAATACACCAAAAAAGAACGTCTTATGTTTATGCGAGAAATGGAAAAGATGTCTACTCGCTTTGAAGGAATCAAAAAGCTCTCTCGTCTTCCTGATGTAATTTTTGTATCATCTCTTAGAGAAAGCGCTTTACCTGTTCATGAAGCAAAGAAAATGGGTATCAAAGTGGTTGCTATTACTAATACCGACGCCGACCCTCATTCAGTGGCCCATATTATCCCAGCTAATGACCGATCTAAGAAGTCTGTGGATCTCATTCTCGAAGTGTTAAAACGAGATTTAAGTACTCGATAATTCTTTTCTCTTTCTATGGATATTGGAATTGAGCAAATTAAGGCTTTAAGAGATAGAACCGGTCTTTCGGTTGCAGAGGTTAAAAAGGCTTTAACTGAAGCCGGCGGCGATGAGGCCAAAGCTATAGCTTTGCTTAAAGAGCGCGGTGGTGCCATTGCCGATAAAAAATCTTCTCGTGAATTAGGGGCAGGTATTGTTGAGGCTTACGTTCATAGCACTCGCCGAGTGGGCTGTATGATGGAGCTAATGTGCGAAACGGACTTTGTGGCTCGTAACCAGGACTTTCAAACTCTGGCGCATGATATTGCCATGCACGTTGCAGCAATGAAACCCGCCAACGTAGAGGACCTCCTTGCTCAGCCATTTATCAAAGATCCAGAGCAAACTATTAAGGATCTTATTACTCAATACATTGCAAAGCTCGGCGAAAATATTCAGATAGGCCGCTTTGAATTGTTTGAAATCTAAATCTTATGTTCTTACTTATTCCTCTTCTTTGTATAGCGGCCTCATTCGCTGGAATTAGTATTATTGTCTGGAGAAAGGTCCAATATGTTCAAAAGCTTACACCTGAAACTGGAGTAGCTTCAGCAGGACTAGTGCATGAATTTTTCCCAGAACTTATGGAATGGTTTGGAGATTTTAATCTTACCCAGTATAAGCAGTTAAGCCTTAAAGAAGTAGAAAAGATTCTCCGTCGTTTGCGTGTTGTTTCGTTAAGGATCGATCACGTGTCCGATCGCTTAATTAAGAAGATCAGAAAAGTGCACGTAGCTTCTGACTTAGGAAAGCCTGTCGAACTGCCAAAAGTAGAAATCAAAGAAGAGCTAATTAAAGAGGTTGTGCAGGAGCCGGTTGTGGTCGCTCCAGTTGTGGAAGAAGAACCTGTTTGGAAAAAAGAGGAACAGAAGCTAATTGTTGCTATTGCACAGAGTCCAAAAGATCCTCAACTATACGAAACTCTAGGGGATTTATACTTGTCCATAAACAACACTCATGATGCTCAAGAATCCTTCGAGGCAGCTTTGGAGCTCAACCCTCACAACGCAACACTAGCTCGTAAGTACTCTAGGTTACTCAATACAACGAGCGTGATAGAATAAAGAAGTCGCCAGCGTAGCTCAGTGGTAGAGCAACTGTTTTGCAACTGTTTTGTAAACAGTAGGTCGTCGGTTCAATCCCGACCGCTGGCTCCATGGGAGCGTGACGGAGTAGTCAAACGTACCTGACTGTAAATCAGGCGGCCGATGGCCTACGTAGGTGCAAATCCTACCGCTCCCACTGTGAGCAAATAAATAGTTTTATTTGCGTTAGGATTTGCATGCCGGAGCATGTCGCCTTTAGGCGACGCGAGGCGGGGTCGCGACCGCACGAAGTGCGAGTTGTGACCAAATCCTACCGCTCCCACAGTAGGCCGTTGTAGCTCAGCGGTAGAGCAACTCCATGGTAAGGAGTAGGTCCCCGGTTCAAATCCGGGCAACGGCTCCGTTTGTAAAGTTTGAGATTTAGTGTATAATAAGGGGGTTAATAAATATCACCATGTCACAAGATAATTTACTCAGAATGAAATGTTCGGTGTGTAAGGGTGCAAACTACTACACCACAAAGAACAAGAAGAAAGTCGAGCGCAAGCTTGAGTTTCAAAAGTTTTGTAAAACTTGCCTGAAGCGAACTACCCACAAAGAGGCAAGACTTACAGGCTAAGATATTCTTCGACAAATTTTATACATTTTGCTAAAATCAGCCTACGAGGGCTGATTTTAGCAAAATGGGGATGTCGTTCAATGGTAGGACTCTTCTCTCCAAAAGAAGGTATCTCCGTTCGAGTCGGAGCATCCCCGCCAGCAGGCGAGGCTCGTCATAGGCGGCCCGCATCAAGACAAAACCACCACAGGAATGTGGTGGTTTTGTCTTGTCATAATCTTTTTTTATTTTTTAATAAAAAATGTTGATAACTTAACAAAAAAACTCTTTCCACTCGCAACTCCTTTGTTACGATAAAACCAAGATCCTTAAAAATGTCTACAAAAGCCAAACGAGATTTTTGGACTAAGGATAAGTGTAAGAACGAAAAGTTAATCCTTCAGCTTTATCGAGAATGTGGCAACTGGCACAACTTTATGAAAGCTTGGCCTAAGCACCCAGTTTTTAAAGGTAAAACAAGGAGTGCAATTGAAACAAAGATTAAGCGTCTTGGTATGCAGAGAGACGGTAATTATATTAATGATAGAAACTGGGTAGAGAAAATGGAAAAAGAAAATCCAGATCAATTTACCCAATTTAATGCTGATATCAGAAATGGAAATCTTTCCCATGCTGATATTGCGAATAAATATGGACTTACCAGACTTCAGGTATCTAATCATATCAACCACTCTAATCTTACAGAACAACGTAAGCAGAGCCGCGCTTCAACCCCAAAGCCAGGTGATTACGAGAACCGCATTGCTCAATTAATAAGTCAGGGAGCTTTGGTGGATGACAAAAAAGGAATTTCATTCATCATTAAAACCTTGAAGGATGAATTTCCTAACAAAGAAGATATCAATCCTAAATCCCTAGCCAACTTAATCGAAGATGCTGTTTGGAGTAAGGTTACTCTTGAGCACCTAGCCGGTACAGTCCGCTTTGATTCTCCATTGGAGAAATTCCATCAGTACAATCGTCACATCCCAATGAGTATGATCAAGGCAAAGGCAAAGGAACTTACTGGTTCTTCGAGCATTAAGCGCCCACCCACTTTTTCCAAAGGAATGGGCCGTCTGGACTTCGACTATCGAGAAGGCGATGAGCATTTTGAAATCAAATCCACTAGTATGGCTAAGCCATATGAATTCGCCATTACCACCCCTTCCTGGCAAGTGCCAGTAATAAATGGAGCGAATATCGGCAGTATTCATAATCGAGTTCTGGCCGAAAACCATATCGTAAAAGCCTTAGAAAAGGCCGAGCAAAATGGAGCTGCGGCAGTTATCTTGACCAACCCAATTGATATTGAATTTAAAAAAGCGGCTGGACCCGTCGCAGTGTACCGGGCAGTAGTTTCAGGGCGTAATACAAACCTCGAAATCCTTGATCCTAGTTATCAGCCTCGCGCAAAACGAATTCTGGAAACTAAGTCTAAAGACGAAACTTTGTATGAAACAGCAGCTGAAACATTCCTTAATATTCTTTCTGGCTGGGAAAAGATAGCTCGGGATAGTAAAATCCCCAAGCTAATCATCTTTGGCTATAAAGAAGAAGAATTAATCGCTACTGCTGCATATTTGGAATTGAGTTATAAAACCAAGTTGCGTCAGGCGCAGTTAGAGGCAGAAATCAAGATGGCGGAAAGGGCTCTGGCAAATGCCGAAGGAGAAGAGAGAAAACTCTTCATTCAGAAGCTCGAAGATCTTGTAAAAGAAAAATCTCGTACGATTATTTCTAATATTCGTCCGGAAGATTTTAAAATTGCCTGCCGACGAGTGCTCGCAAATGTCGTTCGTAAATTTGAAGAAAGTATCCCAAACAGTAAAGTTATCGGCCAAGGTAGCACATTTATCAAGTTTTCTGATCAAACAGTGTTGTTCCAGATGGTCGGCCATCAGCGTATTACAGACACTCTTCTGGAAGATTTTACAAAGAGTTATGGTCCACGAGTTCTCCTTGGAAGCATGCCTCCTACTGTTGTGGTTTGCAGTCAGTATTCGCTGAATCTGCGCTATACGGTGAGGGAGGGATTTAAAAGCGAAGGCAGCATCATCAAGAAACGAACCTGTTATCAAGTGTTTGTGGCACCTATCGCTGTGGACGGTAATTTGCTTCGCAATGAACTTCAAAGAACCTCTAGGAAAGTTCATCCATTGTCAAAATTAGTATTCGCAGGCCAGTTTAGACCAGGAATCCTGACTTTGAGATATGGCAATGGTTTAATCAGTCACGACGATACTCCTATCAGTATGTTCTTGAGAAAAAAAGCTTCTCAATCTAAGGAAGCTTATCTTTGGATCATGACCGGAACGGATCAACACTGGGGGTCTAGAAGCAAAGAGTTTGTTTGGAATAATAAGACTAGAGAACATTTAGGTGTTTGCGAAGCCGTAATTGAAATGATGCGTCGAAGCAAATTGCTTGAAGGAGATCGCTGTCCCATTCATATCTTTAATGTGAATGATGATCCAACCCAAGGAAATCATTTTGGTACACACTTACAACCCGATCCTCGGGAGATGGGTAACACCGAAATGATGAATTATCTGCGGGATCAATTTTTTAAAGCTTCACGCTCCCGTGACCTTAAAAAAGTTTTGAGTATTTTTGATGATACAGCAGAGTCGGTCATGCGACAGTTCTACATTCGCGGCCTAGACTTTCTTGAGCATCAAATATTAGAGATGTGTGATCGTCACATCCAGGCCAACCTCGATTTCTTTGAAGCTATCATTCGGAGGAATCTTAAATCAGGTCTTGTGTGGCATAGCTACAGAGAAATTAGGGGTCATAAGGTCGACAGTCGAGATCTTGGTTGTATCAATATGGGTACTGGTAATCACTTTACCAATACCGTTGAGCGAGCTCTTACTGAAGGCTTTATCTATGCCCGCGAGATTATCAATAGTCTTAAGGGTAAACCTGAATGGGCGCCTCAAGAGGCCCTTCTTAAAAAGCTTATCAGGTCGCCAAAGTATGGAGAGACAACAATTGGTTGGGGTACTGTTCAAATCCCCGGGGGATATGAATACGGACTATCTGTAAATAGTTCTCCTGCAAGACTTTCGTCGTGGGGAGATCCATTACTCGCTGTTGTTCGAAATGATCAACAGAGAGGGGACTTTACTGCTATCGGCGTAGATAATGAAGGCGCCAATCGTTTAATAGTTAAGCTTTATGGCGATAAGCATTTCTTTACCTCTGTTTCTACTGAACATTCTTATTATCATATGTCAGCTGCTGCCACCAGCACTGATCGTTATGGGGAACATGGCTTCCCTCATAACAATACAGGAATATCGATCTTGGGTGTTCCAGCAGAAGGGCCGCGTAGCGGACCCATCCTGCTGAGAGTGCTCCCATTTGATCGTATTCTCAGATATTTTGAAAAAGACGAACAAGACTTTGATTGGGAAGCGTCGTTTCTTCCTAATCCAGTCTAATAAAGCAGCCGCGCGATGCGCGGCTTTTAATTTCTGGGGATAACTATTGTAGACATATTCAGCTCGTAAGTTAATTTGAAAAAGCGTTCGTTAACAATGACTTCAAAAATTAATTCTCCGTTTATTCCATTAACTCTGCTGGGCTTGTTTGTGATTGTTCAGATTCTTGGGAAAAGTGCACCGATGGCAATATTGGTGATTCTGGGTCTGGCTTTCGTTCAAAGCATCGCTTACTCTTTGCAAAGCCGTTCTGCGGTTAGGAACAGCAATCTCTATCATATCGGCGCAGCAATCTTCTCTAGTTTGGTATTCTTTACTACTCGCCAGCTTTTAATCACCAAGAATCTACCGTTCATCCTTTTGCCAGCATATGTGTTTGGCACAGTTACGGGAGCTACATATGGCAAGAAGATTTCGCAGAAGGTAGAAAAATTGATTGATGCTCGCACTGGTCCAAGCGACAAGAACAAAAGTCAGCTTCTACAATTCTGGCCTTCATTGATGGTGTTATCTATCGCATTGGCGGGGGAGATATTGTTTCTATCCAATCAGCCAATGTTACTCCTTGGAATAGCAGCCCTGGCCTTTTTTAGCAGCTTAGGATTCTCTATTGTGCGAGTAACCCGCAATTCAGACAATCACTGGGTTCATCTGGGAGCTATTTTATTTGAAGCAGTAATGGCATTCCTTCTTTTAAAGATTATGATCGACAATAATATGAACTGGATACTTTTTATCCCAAACTTAACGGGGAACATGATTGCTAGTCTCTCTGGCTCGGAGTTAGCCAAAAAGATTTTAGCAATGACTAAATCAAGTACGGATGGACATGTAAAAGAGGGGAAAGCTATTAGGACTCCATATGG
>JAIFWG010000034.1 GCA_019662005.1 Candidatus Parcubacteria bacterium | reverse complement strand
GGGGGGACCAGTCAACAATAAAGACACCTACACGGTGTCTTTATTGTTGACTCTCTGTGGTATAATAAAACCGGTCGATATTTATTAGAGATCTAATTTTTATATTTAACCAATGCATAAAACAAAAAACGTAGCCATTATAGTCGCAGTTGCGGTTATATTAAGTATAGTTGTTAGTACTGTTGTTATGGCTGGAAAGCCAAGACCTTGGCCTGTTGGAGGTGAGATAAGTGTTACTGCTCCCAATGGAGGCGAGGTATTTATTCAGGGAGCAGAAAATGTAATAAGTTGGTCTGGAGGAAATAGAATAGTTGCCGTTGGAATAGTAGGACCAGAAACGACGACTGATTACGCACTATCTAGTTTGGTGGGGTGGATTAGCACAGCCGAAGGAAATGTAACAGGATTTTATGGACCAGATAGTTCGACAAAATGGGATGGAAAAGAAGTCTGCTCTATGGGTGATGGAGGAGGTTGTAGACCGTTACCCGCAGGAAGCTATAAGGTAATAGTTTGGTCAGAAGATGCCAACGGAAGTTGGTATATAGCTAGTGGTAATGGAAAGAATGGAAAATATAGTCCAAATGATTATCGCGGGAATTGGAATGTAAGTAGCCGACCGTTTACCATTAAGTAGGCTTAGGAAGGAGCAAAGCTGTACTCAGCTGAAGAGCGACGCTGTGGAGCCCTCTTTGACAATACCCTTAAAAGAGGGTATTGTCATTTTATAGGGTGATTGATAGTGGACCAAAATCGTGTTTATTGCGGTACTTGCGGAAGCAGTTTAGTCCTAATTGATGATCAATTTCATCGATTCGACACCGGTACAGGGAAACCTATTCAGGTAAAAGCTTGTTCCAAACGCGGTTGTCCAGAATACTGCCTGGCTCGAGGAGGCCATAAAGCAAGTCTCTTTAGCCGAACCATTTTTGGCGTCGGTCCTTGTCTGACTTGTCCCTACACTCCCGACTGATTCTAAGCTCCGCACTAAGAGGCAATGCCTTGTGTGGAGCTTCTTTATTTCAAAACATAAAGCCGCTCTATGGATTATTGACTAATAAATAATAATACTTTATAATAAAACTGGAGCCATGAGTAAAACTCCACAAGAATTGCACAACGAAGGCCAGCGTGATGGGTCGCAATCAGATGCGGTGGAGCAGACAGTCCACTATTTTTTCAAAGAATTGTGGAACGAAGACTATAAAAAGGGATATGAGAATGGTGTGGCAAACCCCGCCTCTGATGACACTAAAAAAGAAGATGAAGGAGGATGCTTTCTAACATCCGCTTGCATCCTAGCCGCTGGACTTCCGGACAACTGCGCAGAACTAACAGTTCTTCGGAGATTCCGAGATACCTACATGCTCACTTTCGATGAAGGTAGAGCTGAGGTTAAAGAATACTATCTTTTAGCTCCGGGCATAGTAAAAAAGATTTCTAGTCGTCCTGATTCACAAGCTATCTACCATAAAATCTATACCGAGATTGTTGTTCCTTGTGTTAATTACATACACCTTGGCCAGCTAGAATTAGCGAGGCTGCTCTACAAACAAGGTGTTAAGAGACTTGCCTTATAGCAAGTTACGGCCGACCGCATGGTCGGCTTTTTGTTCGGAGTATTCTTTGACAATACCACTTTTCGGTGGTATTGTTGCTTTGGTTCATTATTATGGGATTTGAAACTCCTAGAACAGCAAAAGACCACTACACTCTTGATTTGTGGAGGAAGCACGGGTTAGGCGACCATCCTTCTTTTAAAGAAATTGAACCGGTGGCGACAAGATTGCTCGTAGATGATCCTCTTGCTGCAGCTGCCATGGTTTTGTGTAGGCGAGTTGATGCAAAAGAGAAGAAAATTGTATCCATTTTTATTCTAACGCCAAAAAAATCCTTTGTCTTGCTGTTACTGCACTATGAGTTGGAGAACCCTACCAACGCCGACTAACGTCGGCTTTTTATTTCTAATCTTCATAGATGTTATAATAGCGGTTTGATAGAATAATCTTATGACCAAAAAAGAAATCTCTTCTGGTGTAGCGCATCGAGTTCCAGACGATTTACGAAAAACTCTAACTTCTTCTTCAGCAGCACTGGCAGCCTGGGAAGATATTACACCACTCGCGCGCAATGAGTGGATTTGTTGGGTTACTTCAGTTAAAAAACCAGAGACTAGGCGGAACCATGTTAAGAGAGTGCGAGACGAGCTCATAGAAGGCAAGCGCCGGCCTTGTTGTTGGGTGGGTTGTAATCATCGTTGATAGCGTTTTAGAGCATTGTTGATAAACAATATATATTTATTGACAAACGATATATGAGGTGATAAGCTTGTTTTATGAAACAGCATTCAATAATATTTCTTAAGATAGTAATTGTACTAATCGGAATCGTGGCGCTAGCAGTCATGATTCGATTCCCCTTAACCGAGGGCAGAGCCGTAAATTTGGACCTATACAGTATTTACTCTGATCCATTCATTATTTATGGGTACTTAGCGTCTATCCCATTTTTTGTTGCCTTGTACCAAGTGTTTAAGTTGCTTGGATTCATCGGTAGAAATAAAGTATTCTCACTAGATTCTGTAAAAGCTTTAAAGACTATAAAATACAGCGCAATCACGCAAAGTAACTTAATCGTGGCGGCAGCACTATACATAAGGATATTTCATGCTAAAGATGACGACCCAGCGGGCTTTATTGCCATAGCCATTTTAATGATCTTTGTTTCTATCGTAATTGCCACCGCGGCTTCTGTTTTTGAAAAACTTTTACAAAATAAGATAAAATCAGAAAATAATGTCTAAGAATAAACTTATGAAACAAGTATCAACATTATTTTTGAAGGGAGTCATCTTTGCTATAGGAATCGCGGTTATCGCATTGTGTATTTTTGTACTCCCAGCGGGCTTGAGCAAAGAATGGGCTCTTGGTTACACCCCAGTTATTATTGGTATGTATATTGCTGCGATACCATTTTTTATTGCGCTATATCAAGCACTAAGACTTTTGAGCCATATCGACAAAGATAATGCCTTCTCTGAATCATCAATAACAGCTTTGAAGTATATTAAATATTGCGCCGAAACGATCAGCGGCTTGTATGCGGTGGGCATGCCATACATCGTTATCGTAGCAGATAAGGATGACGCTCCAGGTGTTGCAGCTCTTGGACTAGTTATTGTTTTTGCTTCAATTGTAGTTGCAGTCTTTGCCGCTGTTCTTCAAAAGCTATTAAAACATGGTATGGCTATAAAATCCGAGAACGATTTAACTGTTTAAATATGGCAATAATAATTAACATTGATGTGATGCTGGCCAAACGAAAGATGAGTGTGACCGAACTCTCGGAAAGAGTTGGAATTACGATGGCCAATCTTTCGATATTGAAAAACGGCAAAGCAAAAGCGGTTAGGCTATCAACGCTGGAGGCGGTTTGTGAAGCTTTAGAATGCCAGCCAGGAGATATTTTAGAATATAAAAAATAAAAAAAATAATAAAATTATTATGCAAAAAATAATCACACGTTTGTTTATCGGGTCGTCAGTTGCTTTCGGTGTTATTGGAATATTACTGGTTTTGACGACAGGTCCTACAGATGATGGCCCAAACATCATATTGTTGAAACTTCTATTCACTGCCGTTATCTTTATTTTAACCTCGTTTGCATTGAGCATAGCGAGTAAGTATCTAAACAAGTCTTAGACATATTCTCTTGTAATAAAAATAGACCCGGTCGGGTCTATTTTTATTTTGCTACTTTATTACTTGTGCAAAGATCCAAGAAGCTTGTAGACAAGCAAGGCGGGCCAAACTATTGCCTTCAAAACTCCCATGACACCTTGTCCAAAAGAATGAGCGTGTTTGATGTAGTAGATAAGCGCTCCGAGAAAAGCTAAGCCGTAAATTCCATCGTGCATATTTTTTAGCATTATTTTAATAGAACCAATTAAGTCTTCGACCTTTATATATCCCTTTTATCATACCATATTTTAAGAAGCTTCGATGAACTTTGTGGAGGCTTCATTGTTTAAACCTTTAATGTTCTGTAATATAACAATTATGAACTTAAAAACGGACCCATTACTGCATCATGTTTGTAAACGCATTCAGCTAAATACTCTCGAGGCCGTAACCGAGATGTTTGAGTTGCTTGGTATGAAAGTGGTCTATCGACCACCCAATGGAGTGCGCTGGGCCATGATTGCTCAAGAAGGCTTAAATTTTAATATCCAACTAGCTGAAGTGAGAGAAACCCCGATTGAAGATGCTTCAAGAAAAAACGGTTCGCACGTGGCATTTATCTCTAATAACCCCACCGAGGTGATCCAAAAAGTTGAAGATTGGGCTAAGACTAAAAATCTTCAATTTAGAAAAGGGGGCTGGAGCGAGCGAGAGTTGTGGTTTGATTTTCCAGAGCTGTTTGTCGACTTTGTTGTCGAAGTCATGCACACCTCAATTTTAGAAGAATAGCTGTTCCTGTTTTAATAATTCAGATAATATGTTATTCTTGAACTATAAATAATAAATTTTAGAATATGCCCTCAAAACGACATGGTGCAATTGGTAGTTTGATGACTAGAAAGACAAACTCTCCTAAAACAGCCAAGCGACGAGCGATTAAAGCTAAGATGCTCGCAGATCGCAAAGCCAAAAAGCACAGATAGTCCTATAAACATAAATGCCGCACTTTGTGCGGCATTTATGTTTCATCATTAATTAATGCTTGAAGAGTTTATTGTGTATATGGAAGAATCTCCATTACTTTCCTCTCAAGAAAAATTTAATAAACCAGAACGGGTAACTCGAGGTGCTCTTTTTATACCCGCCGGCTTGTTTATTGGAACAGGTATGGGAATAGCATCTGAAAATATATTCTCAGGAGCATTTGTGGGCCTGGGATTTGGGTTTGCTATTTTTGCCATTTCTTTATTTTTTCGCAAATAAGTTTAAGATTAAACTATGCAAAAAATTACACCGTTTTTATGGTTCAGCGATAAAGCAGAAGAAGCAATCAATTTTTATGTTTCCGTTTTTGCTAGCTCGCCAGCTAAAAGAGCAGAATCAAAAGTTATAAGCATTAAGCGTTATCCCGACGGACCGTTAGAAGGCCCAATGAAGGGTATGGAGGGCAAGGTTTTGACTGCTGTGTTTGAGCTGGAAGGCCAGATATTTATGGCTTTAGACGGCGGGCAGGTTTTTAAACCCACCGGCGCCGTATCATTCTACACAGAGTGCGAGACTCAAGAAGAAGTAGATCATTTTTGGAACAAACTGACTGAAGGGGGAGATCCCAAAGCCCAGCAATGCGGTTGGTTGCAAGATAGATATGGATTTTCTTGGCAGGTGATACCCAAGACTTTGCCAGAATTGCTTACTGATCCGGACAAAGCCAAGGCAGACCGGGTTCTGCAAGCAATGCTCAAAATGAAGAAGATAGACATCGAAGAATTGAAGAAGGCAGCACAGGGATAAGTTAAATCAAAAAACGACCGCAGACGCGGTCGTTTTTTGATTGAGATCTTACGGAAGTATATTCCAGTAGCTCATACCAGACGTAGCTGTTGTTTGTGATGTGCCAGGAGTGGCTTTGCCTTGACCCGAGATTACTAAGGCATCATTACTATTATTGTAGGTGTCTAGTTGTGATGCGTAAGACTGGATTGAACTTACATTTGTTCCTGACCATGCAGTAGCTGCATTGTTCAGTAAGGTCTGCGTAGTTAAGCTGCAACCGAATGCTTGGCAGTTCAATTTTGCTGCAAGCCATTGCTGAAGCATCTGCATTCGAGCTTGATCAAGAGCTGATCTTTTTGCTCCGGTCGAAGTCTTGGGGATGCTGGCATAGAATCCAGCAAAGAGTTTGGCTGGACTATCAATAACTTTAGTACCAATAGTTAGAGGGTTTAATCCACTATTAAACTTTGTTGTAGTGTAACTGGTATGTGTCTGCCAGAAACCTTGAGTTCTGGTTGCGTGCGGCATGTCATTGTTGGTAATTGTGCAAGTCTTGGTTTGTCCATTTGCAATTATTCCAGAGCAATCTGCGCTTAGTGTTTTTATGTAGCCAGCATTTGTAGCTTCATCAGCTGTATAAGCTCCGGCATTTAGAGTTACATTAACGCCAGATTCGCTTCCAGCAAAATCGTTAGCCGAAAGAGCGCTTCCAGTAAGATGCATGGTGAAATCTGCGGCTAGAGCATCGTCTCCATCATCATTAACGACATGTTTAATAACAATTAGGTGTGCTGGTTGGTCGTCGTTTGTAATCGTGCAAGTCTTTGTTTGCCCTAAAGCCAAGGTTACCGAACCACTGGCGTTGCAATCTCCGCCCCAAGCTCCTGCGGTGTAGCCAGGAAGGTTTGTTTCACTTGCAGTATGAGCGCCGACTGACAAAACATTGGCACCATTCCAAGGAGCGTTAATGGAATCTACTTTGCCTTGGAAATCGGAGATTGTTGCAGTACCACCATTATCATTAACGACTGTTTTTATAAGTCTAAGTGTAGGAGCAACTGCTGTGTTTGTAATTGTGCAGGTTTTGTTATCACCCAAGGCCAAAGTTGGATTGCCAGTGGCATCACAGTCTCCGCTATAAGCAGAGGTGTAACCAGAAGGACCGGATTCAGTA
>JAIFWG010000001.1 GCA_019662005.1 Candidatus Parcubacteria bacterium | reverse complement strand
CCTTGCTATCTATGTATTCATAATCCAATGGCTCTAAGGATTTGAGCAATATCCTTTTCCCGGGCAATGCTGGTATGAGTGTTATCGCCTCACCATTCATGATTTTACTTACATCGTCGGCCGTAAATTTTCTGATTGGCATTCAATCCCCCGCAATTTCGAATGAAATAGTCTTGATTACTTTTACATGAGTGGCCTTATCTTTAATAACCTCTTTTTCATGTCGGTAAATATCACTAAGATAAATATTATGATTCTCTGCCCTGCAAACATTCGCCCAGTAGGTGCGCGTGGTCGGTGCCATGAAAAGGTCAAGCTGACTATCATCAGGATGCCTCCCATCCAGATTATGAGTGCTAAATAAATCTATCTTTTCGAAATAACATACAAGTGGATTTGAAGCATTTTTAAATTTTTTAATTTCAGTTACTTCTTTCCCATCTCTACAAATCACCTTCTCACCCGCTAGCGCTTTCGCTAAGTCAAAGGGTTTCATAATTTTAAGCCTTCCGGATATTTTTCTGTTGATGGTTTGCAATCTTCATCTTCAACACTCCACTTGTGCTCAGGGTCGGGGACGAATACGCATGATTCGGAGGTTGACATTATTTTGTCGAATGATCCATCCCTCATGTCCTGTTTAGTTAAATCAAAATTCCTTACAAGCCAACCACCAAATATTTTTGCTCTATATGTTGAAAACCAATAAACCCCTTCTTCTCTTTGTGTGTGTATCTTTTCCCATTTAAAATTCATTTTTATTCCTTAAAATTCAGTCGGTGACAATTTATCACCGGATAACACTAGAACCTTCTAACCCCATAATTCAGCCATCCTTTTCGCCAGCAAATTATCTGTTTTGTCATCGTGTTTGTCATAAGCTGGCTTTTTCCAGACTATCCCGATTGCTGATTCATGCGGTGATATGTCTGGGAGGTTCTTCAACCATAATGCGCTGGCTTTTATGTGCTGCGCGAACGTGCCTGGCGATAACATTTGCACCCGTCCAGTATTAACTTGGCGCAAACAACGGGCGATATTCTCAATTGCTATCTTTTCAACGGGTGCGGCTGCTATGTCTTGGATCAAAGAACCGTCCATCAAAGGCGGATAGGCTATAACCATATCCCAGTCTTGATCCAGAATTTCCCGCACATCCCCGACTATGTGCTTATCTTTGAATAATTCTGACTCCCGCTTATCGCATGACCATACATCATGATTTTTCTTTTCAAACGCACGTCTGGTGATGCCGCTATATTCACAAGCAATAAGTATTTTCATAGGGTTCTCAATTTAAAATGAATATTTCCCGATCCGCTGGTTTTACTTCCAGCTCCTTATAGGTGAACGTACTGCCACGCAATAAAAAGTCTGCACTGATATTGAATTTATGTCCGGCTTGTTCGACTAAGCCCCTAAATTTTCGCCACTGTCCATCCTGCGGGTGTTTTTTCGCTTCCTTGTAGATCAACATGATGATGTAAGATTGCGGGTCATCTTTCCTTAACCGTTTTTCAACTGTCATGAATTGCGCCTTTTACGATTTGCTCAAGCTCAATTACACGGCTTCGCAATTCAAATTCCTTAGCGTTGAATATTTCCTGCATTGTTTGGATAGTTTTTTCAAGTGAAGCGAGACGATCTATATTCTGGTTCGAAGGATAGCAGCCGCTCATAACGTTTTCCCTTTCAAAGTTTCATCAATGACCTTTTTAACCTTTTCACCTCGACCAAGTTTAAGCATGTCCAACGGTGTGAACATTCCAAAACGTGAGTTCATGGTCTTAAACCAGACCCACGTTTTATCGGTATCACCGTTAAAGTATTTCCTGACCTTGTCGAAGTATTCTTGTGGAATCATGAAGGTTGAACGTTATCCTCTGGCTTCCCTTCTGCTTTCTCTGGCTGATTTTCGCTTGCGTTTTCTTGCTGCGGAGGAACCTCGTTTAACGGCTCTGCTTTTTTTTTCTCGACGTTTAACGGTGCGATTTCGATAGCTTTGTCCATCCATAAAAAACCAGTGTCAAAGTGACGTAACGCTTCAACCCGTGCATTCTCTTGCGCTGGCATGGCCTTAACGCATTCCATGAACTTATTATAAAGTTTTGCTAATTGCTGCCTGACTTCCTGCTTGATCTTGAATATCTGCATGTAGTCTTGCGCGTCTTGGTTTACTGCTTGATCTACTTCCGGTGCTGGTGCTGGTGCTGGTGCTGGTTCTTGCGGTTGTTCCTGTACTGCTGCGTTATCTTCTGACATATTAAAATCCTTATAATTTAATTACTTAAGACTATTAGCTAACCTTGCTCATTCTGCAGCTTGATCATTTTCAGTACAAATATTTTCACTGCCATTCAATAATTTTTTACCTTGCAATGGATGGGTAAGAATCTGGTCTAATAGTTTACTAAAATGCTCCTGTTTGTCTAATAATTCCTTTATTTTCTCGCTATCTACACCAAAATCATCACGGAATACTCGCTCAAGTAGCCACTGAGAAGAAGCTTTATTTTTACCGTTTGGATTTCTGAGAATTTTTAATAGTTTTTCAGCTTCAATTGCTAAAGCTTGTTTATATCCAGACGACAATTGTGCAAAGATTGTATCTTGTTTGGCAATATTGTCTTTTTCTCCTCGCTTAAGCCAATCCAATAAAGTCGTGCGCGGCGTACAGCACAAGCCAGCAATCTGGCCGATAACTAAAACGCGAGGAACCGCGTTAATAATTTCCTTTAACTTTTCATTCGTAAGCCCAATGGGGGCGCCCCTCTTTGGTTGTAGCATTGCATTTTCCCTATGCCATGTATTACCAAAAATCTACCAAAAAAAAATGGTTTGGTATTTAAAAATATTTCCTCATGCTATTTACATTAGTACACGTAGCGTTTACAATCGCTACATATTAACTAGCTATGAGGAAATAAAAATGCTTAAACGTAAAACAGCAAAAAAACCAGAAAGTTATACTTGTTCTCACTGTCACGAAGTTAAAGAAGGTACGCCACGCGCTGCGATTATTAACGGCTTTCCCTTCCCACAATTTTGCAGCCTTGAACATATGGAAGCATACGAAGCCGCAGAAAAGGAGTCTAAAAATGCGTAACCGTAAACCAAAGAAACAAGATTCAAGAAAGTGCGACCAATGCAACGAAGAATTTAAACCCAATTCTGATGGCATGACTATTTCGCTCGGTGAATATCTATCCACTGGAATGAAATGGTTCTGCAACGAAACTTGCTCAGAAAACTACACTAGCGAACATGGATTCTAATGGCCTGGATTAAGAGAATTTGAGATGAAATTTTTTATAATATATGCAAAGCCTAAAGGATTTTTTCACAAGTGGATAAAAACAGATGAATGGGGATGCACATTTCAATATACACATGATCTTTTAATAAAATTAAAAAGAAGAAGTGACTTTCATTTTAAGATCGTGGCAAGTGACACTCTTTAAAAATAAAGCGCCCACCAAAAACAATCAGGGGAGCAATCAAGCTCCCCTTTTTCATTTTAGCACCGATTTATTTTTGTAAGAACTACCGAAGTAATAACTCATAATCATTATCAAAACATCTTGAAACCTTGCGCTTATAATATCTATCTCAGACGATGGGTGCGTGACGCAATATAATTGAACTATCGCGTAATTAACCAGAAAGCCCACAGCCAAAATGGTAGGAACATGATCCTGTAAAGATATTTCGCGATTACGCGCTGACTGCCTATCGCTGGCTTCAATATCATAATTTTTGCTAGCCACTTGTGCGAGCGCGATCGCATGATTTGATTCGAGAGTTTTAATCTTGAGTATTGCTTCGGGATCGCTCTGGATTGCATTCAATATTCCGCTTACGTCTTTGCTGTCAGTACCGAAAATATTGCCAAGCAGATTAATACCCAAGGAAGCAGCGGGGCTACCAAGTACAGCGCCAAGTAAAGGGGCTGCCGTCTTAACAATTTTAAGTAGGCCACTAGATTCGATAACATCGGTTAAGCCACCCATCTAAAAACCCCCTGTCCTTAGGACGTTTCTCGGCAATAAGCCGATAGAAGCTTGCGCGGGTTGCAATCAATACACAAAGCATAGCAGAGCCAATATCATTCACAGCTGCGATTGTCTTGCTGCCGAGGACACCATCGTCGTTGAGATAACTTCGCTGCCGATAAATCGCCCAGATTGCCCGTTGGAGAAGCTTTATGCTTTGCGCTGTTCCATGGGCAACGCTCATGTCAAAAAGATAAGCGGCAAGTTCTTTGCTTTTGATTTCGTTGAAGCGGGATGCTTCCCAAAATTCAGAGCGATAAATTAATTTCGCCTGATCCAGTGTTAAATCGCGAATAGTTTGATCCGTGATTGGTTCGAAGATGCCATATTTCCTTAACTTCTCTGGCGTCAATTCTCGAATAAATCTAAGGGAAATCCCATATTTTGTGATCCCCCCTGAATCGTTCGGATTTTCTGAAAGCTCGCCTTCGTTACTGAGAACGTAGTCGATAACATCTTCAAACCTTGTCATTCGCTTAACCCCTTGTCAGGGTGCTTGATGCGGAAATTGTGCCGCGCTTTTTATTATATTCTTTCTTCCACTGCACCTCGGCATTGTTAAAATAATCCTGCCGTTGCTCAGTTGATAAATCTTGGAAAGTATAGCCTTCAGGTAAGGGGATTCCCTTCTTCTTTTTCTTGTAAACCTTGATCTTGTCCTTGTCTCGCGGTGCTGCTGGCTGGACTACAAATTCCTTCACTTCCTTTTCTTTCGTCATCTTGAATTTCCTTATGTTTATTTGGGTCAAATGTACCACATGGGTGCTTACAGTGGGAACACTCCCACCACTCATGGGTTAGTTCGCCACCAATGTACCATCCTGACACTGACCTTGCCTTTAACGCCCACGCTCCGCAGCATTCACTTTGCATTTTTCAAATACTCCAATGTAATTGCTTTTGCTTCCTCGAACCCATAAGCCACTTCCGTCCTCCAGCCCGCTTTTGTGAACCAGTCCAGCCACTCTTGTTGATCCTCCCTGACATCTGATCTTTTTCCGTCCACCCTTTTAAGCTCAATTACAAGACCGTGGTAAGGCGATCGGGAAACCGGCAGGATCACATCGGGTACGCCAGACTTAACGCCAAGGCGTTTAAATTTGGCGCCTTCTGTGGGCACCCATTTGCCTTTGATAAACTTTCCTTGTCTTTTTCCCCCATTGGCCGGATGAAACCACCGATACCCCAAAGGCTTTAAAACTTTATCAAACCAGACGTTGAACTTTTCCTGCTCCAGCTCCTCGTCTCGCCGCCGCGGCTTTTTCGGCTTCGGCTCGGACAAGCAAGTTGAGTGCCCGTACAGGCTGGAATAATTCGCCCAAAATTTCTTGGTAGGCTTTCGCTGCATTGTCCATTCCCTCATCCTTGAGAAAATTAATTAAATTCCTGATTATGAATTCCTGCTCACGCTGTAGTTCGCTCATGCGCGAAAATGCGCTCGACAAAATAAACCATTTCCCGTCCATCAATCTTTCTCCGTCCAGATTACTTTTGATTTTTTATTTCTCGCTTTCTCTGCCAAGGGTTCCGGCATCTTCCGGCGAAGTTCTTCCAAAAACTTTGCACCTTCAATCTCCCGCTCAAATCTCATGCGCTGGTACCAAACATCATTCCCCAATGCGAGTGCTTCGTTTTCAGTCATTGCAAGGAGGCGCATTCGTTCGTCGTCAATCTGCTCCCAATAACCCTTCCGTGGTGGGCGCTCCATCCCTAGTGGTTCCTGTTAAACCAGGGAACGGTGCTTCGCTGGTCTTCCACCGCTTTCGGTTTTGATGCTTGCTTTCGGTTATGCTCCCCTGCCCGCCTGAACCAAAGTTGTAGTGCTTTGTTCCAGTCCGAACGCAATTCCCCATTGCTGGTGTAGTAATCCTCAAACTTCTCCAGCTCGTCCTCTGCCTGTTGTCGAGTCAACCCGCAAGCGATCGCTACCTCGTAGTCATCCTGAATGCTTACGAAATTTTCTGGAAATGGATGGGGCTTGATGGGCACCTGATTGACAGGTCGCTTTTGTGGTATACTGGGGTTCTGTTTGATTAGTTTTTCTACAGTTTTGGTTGTTTCTTGAGCGAATTCTTGTTTTTTGGTCTGAGTTGAATCTCTGTTGGGCAGTAGTTGTTCAATTTTTTGCTGGTAGTTTTCCTTACTAGCGGCATTTTCTGTGTAATTTCCGTTCAAATTCAATGTTTTAGATTCATAGTTAATCATTCCCTCTTGACTTTGCGTGTCATGGGTGGGGTCAAAATAAATATTTTCGTTTTCGTCAGATTCAAAATCAGAGAGAGCGCTTTGGCTTCTCTCTCTCTCTACTCTTAAGTCTAATCTTATACTACTCGTGTCAACTCCACTTGACCGGTTGCGAAAGTCCACTTGACCGGTCGGTGAAAGTCCACTTGACCGGTCAAGCCCACTTGACCGGTCAACTCCACTTGACCGGTTTGTGGATAAAAATAGGAACTCATATTTGTGAGTTTTGCCAAATTTTCGAACAACTTTTAAGACGCCAATTTGCTCAAGATAGTTAACGCGCATTTTAAGATGCGTTGGTGTGACGCCAAGCTTATTGGCTAAGATTGAGGTGCCTGGGCATATACCTTTGTTGCCATCAAAGGTGGCCAGCAAAATAAGAAGTAACCGGTCGAAGGCAGTAAGAGATTGATTTGCTTCGTCGCTAAAAACGAAATTGTTTACTTTGAAAACGATATAATTTGGTTTTGGGCTTTTTTTATCTTTGTTATCTACTTCCGACATTCCTTATCTCTCCTAGGGTTAACACTTAGGTTGCAAATCCCTGCAATCACTATAAAATTAACCCTATCTTGTTTCGGGTTTTTATAGTGTTTTAAAGGGATTTTCCATTTAGAGGGGAAGCGGCAAACTTCCCCTTCACTGCAACGATCATAAACCTAATTATCCCATTTTCCCACCTTCCAAAAATCATCCATTCCATTGAATTATGACGAAATAAGCCACTATTCATCACGTTGGTCTACTAATAAATCTTCAATCTTCACGTCAATATTATTAGCCCTGGCAAGCTCCAGTATTTCTCTCAAAACTCGCCTGTTTGGCACCCTGAAGCCCTTCTCATAATTGCAGATAGAGGCTTTAGTGACGTGCAATCGCTCGGCAAGCTCGGCCTGAGTCAGCAGCATTCCGTCACGGATCTTTTTAATTGCCACGGCGGCTGTCATGTTTTCAGCCCATCAATAAATGCTTTTTGATATTCTTCCGAATAAAGCGTCCAGCTATGGGTTTTATCTGGCACAAACATATAGCTGATATGGGTTCCATTTTTTAATGTAATAATCTTAACTAACCACCCTTCACCGGCAGGAAATCTTTCTATTCGTGTGGTACTTAATTTATCTTCACTCAATCCAACGGTTTCCCATAACAGGGTTCTGATTGGCTGCGATAAGGCGTTGCCACTGATGGCTACGCTTAAAAACAGTAATATTGCTTTTTTCATTCATTCTTCCAGTAATTTGATTTTGTATTTATTGGTTTTGGCGAATTTTACGATCTTTCTCAAAACAGGTAAGGACGGGTTTTTCCGTCCTAATTCATACTGAGACACAATCGTTTGGCTTATACCTAAAAGGCCAGCAAATTCTTGTTGTGAGTAGCGTAGAGATTCCCGCATCTCTTTGATCTTTTCTCCAAACGTCATCCTTATTGCTCCGAGTGTTAATACTTTGAGCAATGATAATTATTCCCAGTGGTTATGTCAAATCATCAAAATATTTAAAACTTAGGTGTTGACAATTAAAACCAGTGGTTTTATATTCTCCCTCGTTAACTACAGCTATGAGGCAGGAAAAAATGTTAGGAAAATCTAAAAGTATCACAAACTTAATGCAACAAATGGCAGTGATTTCTCATTGCCTAAAAATGGTAGGTCAAAGTAAACTGGCTAATAAGGCTATCCGACCAGAGAATTATGAGTTCGCACATGAATTTGTAAGTATCGTTATAAAAGAAGCCTTGCGCCACAATGACCGTGACGCAATCAGTCAGCTTAAATCCGCTGGTGTGATATAGGAGGCTATGCCATGGAACATCAATTAGAAAAATATATCGACCTTTGCCTGATCGACCAATACGCAAACAAAAACTACTGTGAAGCCTACGAGCTTGAAGTAAGCGATTTGCCAAAAGACGAAGTCATCTCCTTTCTTGATCGTGTTCTTGATAGCGACACCACGTTACGTGACCTGATCTTCATTCACATGCAGAAAATGGTTAACGAGCGCATGACAGAAGTCGAGATTCACGAACGCACGTTTCCCGCTCCTTATTATCCTGTGGGGTTCGAATATGATTGATTACATCAAAGCAGAAGAAAGACTTACGTTTCCAGAAAGAATGAGCAGACTACAAGGTCTGCTCTGGGTAACGGCAGCATTCAGTATTATTTGTTATTGCATTTTGGAGGTTTTAAATAATGTCTAAGTTTAATTTTCAAATCCGCCCCGCTGAACGTAAACAAGCAAAACTCCGATTAGCATTAATTGGCGTATCAGGATCAGGTAAAACTACAGGCGCTATCAAAATAGCAGTTGGCATGGGTAAGAAATTTGTTCTGATTGATACAGAAAGAAAGTCTGCTGATTTATTTTCAGACTTGGCAAAGTTTGACGTTTTAAATTTGCAAAAGCCGTATACACCAGAGCTATACATTGAGGCGATCAAGCATTGTGAAGCCCAGGGATATGAAACAATTATTATTGATTCATTGTCACATGCCTGGGCTGGCGAAGGTGGTGTTCTTGATATGCAGGACGCAGCCACACAATCCTCAAAAACTAAAAATTCATATACAGCTTGGCGAGAAGTTACACCGTGGCATAACAAGTTAATTGATGCAATGCTTCAATCTAACGCTCACATAATCACCACCATGCGCGTTAAAACCCATTACGAGATTGTAATTGAGAATGGAAAAGCGAAGCCTATCAAGATTGGTCTTGCACCGATTCAGCGTGAAGGTATGGATTATGAATTTACTACCGTACTCGATATTGACAAAGACAGTCACCTTTATTCTTCGTCTAAGGATAGAACTAAGCTTTTTGAAGGCAAGCACGATGTTATATCCGAAGAAACTGGGATTAGGTTAATAGAATGGCTTAACGAAGGAAAATCCTTTTCAGAGGTTGAAGCTGAGGAAAAAGCTGAGATTGAAAAAATCAAAGCTGAAATTATTATGGCGGCAACCATGGAGAAGCTTAAGCGTGACTGGAATGATGCTAAGCGAAAATATCCAAGTCATTCAGACGAATTTACCAAGATTGCAACGCAAAGACGGCATGAGCTAGAAAACCGATTAACCAACGAGGACGTGCCGCAATGAAAGATAGAAAAATAATAACCTCATATGATTACCCGCCCATCCCATATAGGGGATGGGATTGGTCAGCGGTATTCGATGACTATGACGGTGCTGAAGATTCTGGCTATCAACCATGTGGCAGAGGCGCAACAGAACAAGAAGCCGTTAAGGATTTATTGGAGCAATCAGCATGAGTAAAATCGGAGATTGGGTCATAGAGTTAGAGCAAGATCATGCTAGCAATAAATGTAAAGAGAATTGCCGATTTTGCCAAGAAGAAAAATATCCCACAAATTATGAATATGAGGATGTAGCGTTATGATAAGTAATAGTTTGAGTTTTTGGGAAATTGGCGCTGAATACCAGCGCCTTCTCCCCCAGTTATACAATCCTGAAACTGGCGAGATTGACGAGGAAATTGACAGGCAGATATCGGCTATAAGTGAAACGGCTGATAACAAATGTATCTCCGTGACCAAGTGGATCAAGCACCTAGAAGCAGAGAGAAAACAAATTGAATTCGTAAAGCAGGAAATAGCCAAGCGTGAATCTGCATACGACAAGGAGATTGCCAAGCAAATGCAATACCTTGAAAATAATATGAAGCGTTGCAATATCAAGGAAATTAAATGCCCATATTTCACTATTAAATTAAAGGAAAACCCATATTCAACTGAAATTCTGGACGAAGCAGTCATTCCAGAAAAATTCATGCGAACAAAAGAAATTGTGAAAACAGAAATAAAGCCCGATAAAAATGCAATCAAGGAAGAAGTTTTAAGCACCGGAATTCAGGTACCTGGCGCCAGTGTAGAGCGTAAAACTAAAATAGTCATATCAATCGATAACATATAAAGGAGTATTACAATGGCTTTGCATTATAAAAAGATCACAGAAGAAGAAGATCAAGTTCGCAATGTTTTGGAAAAAGGACAATATCCATTTTCAGTAAAGTCTGTCATGGAAAAACCAACGTCCAAGAAAGACAACCACATGCTTGAAGTCGAGATTCGGGTCATGGGTAACGATGGGCGCGAGTACAACGTTAAAGATTGGATCGTCACCACAATGGAGGAAATGGCATGGAAGTTTCGTCACTTCGCAGCCACCTGTGGATTGCTTGACCGCTACGAAGCTGAAGTTCTGGAGGCTCGGGATTTTCTTGGCAAGAATGGAGTTGTAAAACTCACTATCTCTGAGTATGAGAAAGACGGTGAGATGAGAAAGGTCAATCGGGTTGCTGACTACGTGAAACCGCTCGCCAAGGAAAAGAAGAACGACAATAGTTTTGTTGACGACGATATACCGAGCTTTGTGTAGACAAAGAATGCCTGGGGGATTAATCTCCCCCAAGAATTAGGCAACGAGCAAGAAGGTGGAAAGCTGCCGCGATACCTCATAGCTGAAGTCCGGCAGCCCAAGCCTAGAATACATACACCGCTAAAACTATATAGATCACCATTGGCACGATAATCCCGATTACCCCACCACCTACCGTGCAAACAGCGTCCAGAAGTTCCGCATTATGTTCCTGGTGAAAGAACTTCGATGACACGTAGTCGAATATCTCTTTACCGATTGCAACCAGCAACACCATTGCAAGTGCTACAAAAGGGAAGCTTGAGAAAGCCATGCCGATTAGTAACCCTAATCTGATATGGCCTTCTTTGTCGGGTGGCAGATTAAACATAGTGACCCCTTAAACCGCAATAAATTCTGTGACGATGCAATAACCTATTGTTCCAGTGCCACCATTATACGAACTAGCGTCATTTAGTCCTGCTGCACCAGAACCACCTGCACCAAAGCCAGAGGCAGCAGCACCATTTTGACTTGCTGCCAATGCTCTGCCACCGCTACCAAAGGCAGAATATCCACCTGTACCGCCATTTACCTGTGTAGATAAAGCAACACCAATGCTAATGCCTGGATATCCTGATCCCCCACTAACATTTAACTGTGCGCCAGATGCTGCACCACCAGCCGCGCCGCTTGACATTTGTATGACGGTACTTGGTGCATATTCATTACCACGTAGACCACCGCTCGCTGTAATCGTTGCGCCAGATCCAGCGGGATTAAATATTGTATCGCCACCTGTTGTACCACCACTATTACCGACACCGCCTGCGCCTGCCGCACCAATGGTCACGGCAGCACTAGCGCCCATTTCTGCTGCGGTATAAACATTCCGGCAATATCCACCACCAGCACCACCGCCACCAGCACATGCTTTTGCACCACTGGTATCACCAACACCAGCACCACCGCCACCGCCACCAACTATTTCAACTATTGCATAAACCATGCCAGTAGTAGGTGTATAAGTACCAGTAGCAGCAACTGTCTGGACAACAACTTGCTGAATAAATATGGATGTAGAAACTTCAGTAGGTACGGCACTGCCGCCAGTCACGTTAGCCCATAATTTATGAGCAGCAACCGCGGCTAATGAAATCGTACCAGTCGACGTAATCGTGCCACCCGTTAAGCCTGTTCCAGTGCCGACGCTTGTGACACCGCCCCCTTCGTTCTGGTCTACCAGACTGTAATACCATGAAGCCGTGCCAGTACCTGAGGTCAATATACAAGTGACGGTAGTCACAGTATTGGCTCCTACAGTCACAATCGTGTTGCCACCAGAGGATTGAATTGTTAACGCACCACTTGAGTTGTTCACGATCCTAAATGAGTGGCCTTGTCTCAAGGTTGAAGTGACTGGAAGTACAACGGTTTGCGTTGTTGCGCCAGTGAAGAACTGTTCAAATGCGCTAGCTACCGTTAACGTTGTCGTACCAGCAGCAGTAGCCGTTGTCGCATAAGACGGTACAAAGTTATTAGCAGGGATATTGATGCTCGCATCCCAAGCGGCAAAGGCTGATGCTGACGCAGACGTTGGTGTTGCAGATACGCCCGTACCACCATTGGCTATGCTTACGGGGAAGGATAAAGCAGACTGGTTATAATCATAAGACCAAGAAGCTGCGGCTGTTCCTGTTAAGGCAATGCAACTAACAATTGCGGTAGTTCCTGCCGCCATGGCAATGATAGTATTGGCACCTGAAGATTTGACCGTCACCACGCCACTTGAATTATTGACGATGTACCATGACATACCTAATGCAAGAGTCGAGGTTACTGGCATAACCACATCTTGAGTGGTCGAACCTGTAAAGAATTGCTGACCAGCACTTGCCACTGTTAAGGTGGTTGTACCTGCGGCTGTTGTAGTTGTAGCGTAGCCCGCCAGGAAATTGTTAGCCCTGAAATTACTATTAATATCCCAAGCTGCAAGGATTGATGCCGCGGGTACCGAGGTAATACTGCCAACCGCAAAAACTGACGAACCATTCTTGTATGGGTAACTGTTAGCAACTAAGGTGAGAGCTGCGATTCCTGATAAATTTGGATAGGTTGCAATGATCTCAGCAATGGTACTTTGCACCTCATTAAAAGCGTCGGCACTGTCACCCACATAAATAATATCGGCTGGTACGGGGGATGATTTTGAGGGAAAATCTAGTAAACGTTCATCTGCCATGTCTTTAAACTCCTAAATATACTCCTTAGCAATAACTCGGCTTCCACGGCCTGTTATTACGAGATTGCCACGACTGGTTATTAATCTTGAAAAGCCTGGTGGGGGCGGCAATACCCTCACGTTGCAAAGAGCAGCGTAAGGGAACATTTGTAAAAGCCGCAAATAAACGTGCATCTATACACCCTTCGCGCTTGAGAGATAAACAATATCCGTTGCGGTGGTTGTTCTTGAGGTACCATTTACGGTGCCAGAAGATAAAATCATTTTTGCGCCAATAGGGTATAAACCACCTGATTGGGCATTGGGAAGGTATTGGTTTGCACCATTAGAGTTTTGCCAGACGACGTTTCCGGTATCGCCTGAAATATAAATATAAGACGAGGGATAAGGAAACTCGCTATCTAACGTAGCAAGATCTGAATAACCGGCTGCAAATCCTAGCGTAATCATAACAACTCTCCATGTTGTCTAGCTGGGATAATATACTACCCCATACGAGCGATCATTAATCATACCTCCTTCCAGTGCAAGCGTCATTGTCTGGAAGGCATCAACCCCATGCGACGCCCAATTATGTACGGGGTTCTTTTTGTATGTTCCCATTTTATCATCATACTCTTTTGAATAATTCGACAAACAATCAATTAATCGCTGTGTGTTTTCTTTATTGAATTCAGTGTGATATAAAACCCGTCTCATGGATTCTATAGCATGTTGTTTATTTGAAGGCCGTGGAACAATAAAACCGTTTTCCCCCATGTCACGGAGGAAATCAATCGTATTCTTGCCCGTATTAAAATCCCGTTTTTGTCCATCGTGAGGAAGGAAGTGATCTTTAAACGGTAAGTTAAGACGGGCACAAAATCGTCGCACTTCGGTAATGTAATGTTCAAGCTGGTGGTTGTTCGATTCGTAGTAACCAATAATGTAAGGCTTTAAGTAGTCGTCGACTCGCTTTATCTGGAACATCACCACCGAACAGTTATCATCAATCCCAATATCGAAAGCTGAATATACGTTTTGGTTAGGCAGCACTAAGCCGGTTTGTATTCTCTTGTTATCAAATAAGTTCTTTAATGCGTGGGCAAAATACTTGGTTTCCTGGTTGACCTGGACGACACCATAATATTCTTGCTGGATCAGATATTCAGGCATACCCGCCCGCCTATCTTCCTCAATCATTTCATCTGTTATGTATCGGTTTCCGTTTTCGTCAACCAAGGTAACGATCGACTCAACCCGACAAAACCATAGCGGATCGTCTTTGTTGTTCTCGATCAATTGCCAAAAGTGGTTCATGCCATCAAAAGTAGATTGGCCTATTAGCCATCCACCGTTTTGCCTAAGCACTGGTAGCATGATGTAGAATACTTTTGGGTCTTGAAACGCAAACTCTGCATAGACGATGCCACGTGGATTAGTACCGCGGAGCTTGTCAGGGTCAATATCAGAACCAACAATCCAAATAATCGAGCCATTGACTAAATGCACCTTCATTGCCTGGTTATCTACTTTCGCGATCAATTCGGGGGGGATCATTTTAAGGAATGGGAGCGAACTTCCATCTTCAAGTAAAATATAACCTTCCCAGAGAATTGCCCGCGCCCTAACGTTCGTGGGATACACCATCATGTAAAGCCCAGGATCGCTGATTGAAGCTTCAACCATGACCTCAAAGCACCCATATTCCTTCCCTGCCCGACGTGGCCATTCGATCAAAATACGTTTAATACCCTGCTCGAATAGGACGCGACGAACTTCTTTCTGGTAGCTACGCAAAGGTCGGTAAGGAAGGGTTATTGATGGACGATCAAGATATTTGACCAAAAGATCGTAATTATCATCACGATCAATGTGATAGCAGCCGGCCGCTAAAGCGGTTAACTTATCTCCAATTTTCTGCCAGTTTGACTCAATCTTCCTTAACATGGGTTCCATGTAGAACGTTCATGTAAAACATTAAATCTTGATGATTTTTAGCACCACATTTGACGGTTGCATGATGTTGAATGGGTCGCCATCACCTTCTAAACCGACAGACAGCGGGATCGTATCTGTTTGAGCGGTCGAAGTTCCGAGCGCGGATTGCCAAGGTGCGGCCGTCGCTGAACCATTCACACCGCCTACAGTGGATGTATGACTGTGCTGTGCCATTTCCGCGATAGTCTGGACATGATCTTCTTCCCCACCCGTATCACCTACCGCATTGCCCAAGGTGGCACTTCCTGAGCCACCAGAACCCACAGAAACACACCGCTCGAAGTTCGGCAGGTTGAAGGTGCTAGAACCATCCCCAATGCCCCACGTCGTTCCAATCGCAGTGAATAAAGCCGCATAGGTTGTCCGGCTGACAGCTGAACCATCACAATTCAAATAACCCGCAGGCACCGCAGCACCACCAAAATCTTCAATCATTCCTGACCTGATACTTGGGCTATTTGACAGGATGAATTTGCTACCGTCATAAACCATCGAATAGAGTTTGCCAGCAATAAAATCGCCTGGCTGAACGGCGACGGAGTTGTCACGGTAGATACTCTTGACGCCTAGCGCGTTAAAATTAATCGTTGTCGCGCCAGTATTGGTATTGGCTGGAATAATCCTGATTTCCATACCTGTCACATAGGTTGCATCATTGTTCGCTATGGTTAGCACCATGGCATTCAACGCGCCAGTATCGGTACCCATTAGCCGGATATTTCCAGTAATGAAGTCTAGCTGGTCATGGACGGTGGTTGCCCCATTAAAGAGCGCATCATAGTAGCCGACGATTCTCGCGCCATCTGTACCTGGCGAATCGTTTTCAAGTTCTGAGCGCAGTGTGCTAACGTCTGGATTTTCTTCCAAAGTAACAGCTGCAACACCATCTCCAGTTCCTTGCCATATTTGATTTTCTCCAAGCACAGGGATCTGACATTGGGCTTCAATATCGGCCGAGGGTAATAGGCTATTCACACGGTAGGATAGGTTTCGTTGAAGCGCATAAGTCTTGTTTTGCTGCGTGATTAGAAGTAATTGTTCAAGCACATCATCAAGGTTGGCACCGCTGAAATTCTGGGCATCTGCGAACTCAACACTTAACTCGGCTGGCACGTTACGACTTAAAGTAACGCTTGAATCTAAAGGAGGGATTTTGCCTGTAAGAAAGGTAAGAGTACCGCCAGTTATGGGGTCAGCATTGGGGGCGTAGGTATAATCTACGTTCCAAATCTTAATATCATCCTCGGGAATTGGTGTTTCATCTTCAAGCGTTACATAAACATTGATCGCTGGCTCCCCTGTAATGGTTGATTCAGGGGTGTAAAATGGAACCACGAACTCTGTCGTTACACCATCGGCTATGTATTGTTTGATCGTGTCCTGTTGCGGCAATGTCGTCATTATCTCTCTCCTTGAGACTTCACTTTAACTACCGAACCTAACCTTTTGTCCAGGTTCAAGGTATGCTTCGTCACCCATAATATATCGCAGTGCCGGAGATACAATAGGGGTCGTCTGAATAGGTAGCATGTAGTTAGCTACCTTCTTTAAATCTTTAGCGGCACGTTTCGGGTCGCCTGTTACCAAAGCGCTGGCGCTTGCCATAGCATTACTAATAAGCCTGGTGGAGGGTGAACCTAATGCGGCATCTACAATCATATTTGAGTTTTGGCTACGCGGATCAAGTATTCCAGTGAACATGGCGAGCGACGGAGCCAGCAATTCAACCAGGTATTTTTCTCGCTCAGGAACATTCATCTGGTTCCAGTCAGGCATAGTAAGATTATTGCTTAGGTTGTCGAAAAAAATACTCCCTACTGATAATGGCAACGTTCCAATCATCATCGAGAGCGCCCAGCCGAGTTTTTGCTGAGCAGTGTCAGCGTCTTTCCAGCCTTGGACTAACACCCGATCCATATAGGCAAGCGTATATGATTTAAATTGCATAACAGTGCGCCAGAACTCTCCTGCTAACGTGCCAGGCGCCGTTCCGTGATACAGCCATACCCGTTCAAAATCCCCAGGTGCTAGAACGGCATTTTCAGAAGCCACCTGAAACATTGAATCTACCCTTCGGTAAAGTTCATTTCTTACCTGGTATAAGGGGGTCTTTTTATCTGTTGTTTCATAATGGGCTTTAAGGTCTGCGTCAGTCAGGCTATCGACGTTTTCTACCGTGAATAACTTCCCTTGGTTTTTCTTTCGCAGCAATTCCCATTCGTTTTCATTCATGAACTTACCAACCCACTTTTGAAGGGATGGATTAAGTTCGGAAAACTTACTTCCTGAATTTTCATAAAGGTGTTGCGACATCAGGTGCATAATGCCGATCTTATTACCACGGTCTAGTGCTTCAAGGCCGATCTTTTTAAAATATCCCGTTGAAGCTTTGCTTAATATCTGGCTGGAATTTGCAGCATCCACCCATCGACCCATGTACCCCATGTGACTATCAACCATCACCCTGCATAACTTAGCAATCCTCGAACGCTCCTCGGTGGGAAATTTATCAAATAGGTGACTCATTTGATTAAACCAAGTTCGCCAATAACCGATCCCCATACGCTGACCAAAAGAAGCGATATAACCAACGTCTGAAACTGATTGAAGTGATACTTTAATCAAGCGAGCCATAGAGGTTAAGGTTCGTAAATTAGCCCCGAAGTTTGCAACACTAGCCGACCGCGCAGCTTTATCCAGCCCCATGACGGTCTTTAAATAATTATCAGTATTGCTCCACCAAAAATTATCCTTGGGGTCTACTTCTTGGGTTGTGTGACGAAGATCATTAAACATATTGTATGGAGAGTCTCCCCACATCTCAGCCATGCCAACCTTTGCGCCCGCACCATGAATATCAGCAATCCAGGCAGAGTGTAGATCACCCATCCCGAACTTTTCGTTATACTCGACAAAATCACGCATAGATTTTGGCTTAAAAAACATTCGTGAGCGGCGCTCAACTGCTTCTCGATCATTCCGCACCGATGATCTTGTGAATATTTCGCTTTTACCTGTGGTGATATTGTCATAGATATTGCTGAGTATCTGGTCTGCTTTCTTCCAATCAATATTGCCATCAAGATCCATGGCGTCGGTATTCTCAAACGTGCCTTCCATCTCAAAATGTTTTTTGATTGCTTCCATCCAGATATTTTTTGAAGCCTTAGTATCATATTTTTTATCGTCACGTAGCGCATTGATAAAGCTGCGACCGGCACGTACTATTTTGTCTGCATTATGGATAAACCGTAAATTCCTGTCCTTGTTCATTTCATCAAAACGCATGGCAGTCGATCCAATTAACTCAGCGTTTCGATACTCAATATATTCATGGAATTGTTTTGCGATCTTCTCGGCCGTAGGATTGTTTACCTTCCTGCCGTCCATAGCATCAGCAATTGTTCGTTGATTATTGGGATCTTGCAAATAACTTATTTCTTCTTCCGATAATGGATCAAATGCTTTTCTGGCAAGTCTTGAACGTGCTGCCCACTGTGAGGATGCAACGTTATCGCCAAGATTAGTATAGCGTTTCGTAAGTAACGAGCGCACCGTCTCCTTTTTGCTCCTAATCTTACCCGCTTCTTTTTCAAACTTGACCGTATTCGCGGCCTTGGTGGTTGAGGATTCGAAGAATGACTGGAGACGTTCATTGTTAATCTCTTTGATTGCTGTATCAAAAGCCCTTGCGCTTGAGAGGTTTTCCATCTTCCTTGCACGGTTGAATACGTCTCGAACGTATTCGCTCAATTCATCTGAATTAAAATGATTCAATGCCGTCAGTGCTTCATCAAGACATAACTTGCTAGGCTTGGCCATTCAAACTCCCAATAACACACTGTATTAGATTTTTAAATATTCCTTCCGACCCTTTGAACTCTTTGTATTTTTCTGTCGCCTGGTCGAATTCTTTTGATAATTCTGGTGCATTAGATTGGCTTACTTGATTTTCATTTTCACTCACGATCTCATCAGCATTAGCAGGTACTTCCTTCGCTTCTCTTGCTCGCTCTATGGCGCCCTCAATAAAATCCTTTTTCCATACTTTTGAATCAATACGATCACGTAGGTAATTCGTGACATTGTTGCGATCGGCAAAACGCCCAACATCTGAATCGGCCATCTGGAGTATTGAGGATGCAAGGTCACGGTACGCGGCTTGTCGTTCGTACTCGGCTTCAAGATGAACTCGGTCAAGCAGGGTCTTTGCGTTTTCCCAGACATTCGATAAGTCTAACAGCCTATTATAAGATTCACCCCGATCAAAACCTTCTTTAAGTCCATTATGATAAAGCTCACCTGTAATTTCTTTTATATATTTTGCAGGTATCTCGTGAGGAACTGCTTTATAGCCAAGACGTTCATAAGTTTTTAGTTCATTGGCAGCGTCATATATTCCTAAAAGTTTATTTTTCTTTATATCGGTATTAACACGCCCTTTATTGTTCCTCAACCAATTAATTGCAGAATCTAATTCACCTTTTTTAAATAAAAAAACAAGCTTAGGATGTTCTTTTAAGACTTTAATTTCACTCTTGACAAGAGGGAGGTCGCCCTCAAATAAATCATATCTCCACTTTTCCAAAAAATCCTTTAGTGATTCAACGCCCTTTTTGCTAAAAAGACTTTTTAATGCCTGACCTTCCTCGTAAGTTTCAGGCGATATATGGTAATAATCAGGCTCATTAATACCCAGTTTAGTCTTGAATATTTCGTCTTTTATTTGTAACAATTCTTCTGCTGGCGTGAGAATGGCTCTAAGGTTTTCATTAACCTTTTTAATCATAGCCTCATTATTTTTCATTCTATCAATATATTTTTGATTGCCAGTTTTTTCGTATTTTTTAAATAATTGTTTATTTTCAGATTGCCTATATTCTATATTTCTATCTTGATAAATTCTGTTTATGATGTTTTCTGGAACAGAAACAGGCAATTTACTGGCCGCTTTTTCCACATAATCAAGATCATCAGGTTGACCCTTAATTAATTTTGTAATCTCCTTGTACATGTTTTCTTGCGACATAGGCATATCTTTTGATAAACCTTTGAGCATGTATTTTTCCATTATCTTATCGGCTTTAACACTCTGCTCAGGACGATGTATTAATTTTTGATTAATATGCTCTACAAATCCCCTAACCCCATCCAATGCCTGTGGATTTTCTCGCAGATTATCAATACTGTTATGGACTAAATAATCTGATAATGCAGTTTTGGATTCTTCAGGTACATCAGCAAGTGATTGATCAAGCAACGCTGATTTTAGGCTGTCTACAGTGCCGCTATCGACAATAGGAAAAGGTACTTCGTGATTTGCAGTATTAACTGGATGCCCATTATCTGCCAGAATCTTGGTTGCCCGTTGCTGTAATTTATCGGCTTCAAGCGGGTTGTTGTGGTAGTCATTAATCCATTCAAATTCGTCTTTGGTGATAATGCCGTTATCAAACGCCTTCTGATATTCTGACGCTTCAATTGGTGCATCAATTGGTTTGCCAATTCCCCTATTAATACGGCTTTTCAAAACGCCCCATGCGAATGGGATAGATTCAATGGCAAGCCCAAACAATCCCATCTCAGACATATCGCGCGCAGCGCCGCCCCAATTAATATGCTTGGTATCGGCATTGTAATTGGCGTATTCAGCGGCAGGTACACCTGCACCGGCTAATGTTCCAAATGACTTTGTGTACTTCTCACCAAGAATAGCCAAACTGAGCGGCATCTCTTTATCTGCAACCTGTGGAAGATATTTCGAAGCTTTCTCACCAAGGATATCCCCCAGCGGCCGTCGCATAAAAATCTGTGCGGCTTCCGGTGCCACCTTTGCAGCGCCACCAATTGCTGCCTCAGCCACGCCTCCACCTATTGCGCCAAATCCCCAAGTGAGTGGGTTTAAACCGTAGCCGATCATATTAGACAAATAATTAGCTGACGCCTGACCCCACCCAATATCAGGCTCCTGATTCATGATCTCGACACTGTTAACAAAATCCCGTAACGGTTTTCCCTCAGCTTTTTGGGAAAACATATCGTTAACGTCACCCATCATTGCATTGGGAGTGACGAGTCCAGCCGCGAAGTTATTAAATGCAGAATGAGAAGTAGTAGGCTTCGTTAAAAGCGAATCAGCGTAATATTGTTCCTTCGGTGAGTCGTGCGTTTCTCGCATGAACATTAACGCAGTCCTCCGAAACGACTACGTTCAAGCATTTCTTTTTGAGATTTCTCGCCTTCAATTTCTTGCTGCTTGTAAAAGTGTTTTGCTTTTGCTAGCAGATCAGGCGAAAAAGGAGCATGCCAATAAACTTTATTGTTTCCATCAATAGCCATGATTTCATTGGTAGGCGATACCGTCATCTTCAGCTTGTTTCTGTCTATTGCAGATAAAAATACATCTTCTCTAACCCCTTCTTTGAGGTAACTTTCCCCATTATGGACAACGTAACCAGCTAATACGTCCATCTCGGGTGAGGTCAAATTCAATTGTTTTGGGTTTGCTACGTAGTTTGTTCCTGAAATTTTTGGATAAGCGGAGGCAATCATCTTCGCAGCTTTGTCTATGTATTCATCCCTGTTAGTCATTCCAAGGTCATTAGCTTTGGATGCCTGGTATTTGACATAGTTCAAGGCGCTCTCAACCAGTTTTTGCTGGATGATTTGCGATTTAAAAGGATCATATTGTGAATTAACCACGTCTAAAGCGTTTTTGAATGCAGAATTAGCCACAATCAGACCAGAAAGCTTTGGATCTGACAGGTTATTCTTTTCAGCTTCAATATTGACCTTGGAATACTCTACGCCTTCCTGGTTTGCTGCAATGTAATCAAGTTTGTCATTAGGTTTCACATCATTACCGCCTAACATTACCGTATTAACGACCGCTTGCTGGATAGGTTTTACCAGTGCTTTTGATAACCATGGACGGTTCTGTTCGTTGTACTGACCTATCACATTCAATACTTGGGATGGATCATTACCAAGTTTGAATCCCTGTTGCAGTGCAATCACATCATTAGGTGGAATTGGCTGGATAGCATTGGGATCAATATGGTGTCCGTAGCCATAAGAGATAGCATTAGAAACAAATTGATTCTTGTTCTGCAATAACATCTGCGCTTTCTGGTTATCATCCAAAGCACCATTGCTTCTGAGCGCAGCATCACGCGAGACAAAGTTTTGCATCATTGCGCCACCGGCAGGTGTTCCCCCAATGGCATCGAGATACTGACCATTTTTTAGCTTATCAAGGTAGACGCCTAAGTAATTACGAGTACCTTGTTCTTCATAGCTTAATATGTCGCCTTTGCGCGTTAAACCCTTGTAGGCAGCTTCCAGCTCCGGCATTGAAGCGCCAGAATTAATCATGCCATCAGCGCGACGCACCCCTTGGTACATCAATAGTGCGTGTTGTCTTTGTGCGGGTTCGAGTGAATCAAAAGCCTGTGGATCCGGTAATTTATGGCCTGAAATATCTGATAGAACACCTTGGAAACTTCTGTCCTGGCTATGGTAGTTAACCAGCCAGCCAGTATTTTCATTAATGGGTGAATTAACATTGTTTGTTGAATTTGTTGGCAGCACGGACGATTTAAGCGTGTGATAATCCTGTGCGCTCACATCCTCCTGCCCATACATAGTATGGTGGTCTGCTGCAATGTCAGCGACACCCTGCATGGATTTTATGCTACTACCGGCTTGCTCAGGGGTTAGTGCCCGAATCTGTACAAGGTTCTTAAGCGTGGCCAGCATGGCATCTTGCAGGTCATTAATCTGCTTTTCATTCCCGCTAATCAGCGCATCTTGATAAGCTTTTAACTGCCCAGGCCAACTTGCATAGTGAGTGAAGGCAGCATTCAATTGGGTTTGCTTGACACTTGTCTCTGTTCCTTGCAATGCAACCGCATCATTCGCAGAAGATACATAAGAATCTAATTTCGCCCGATCCCGTGGATTAACAAAGGCCGCTTGCTTGACCGCATCAGTAGCCGTCTCCATATCTTCAGATATTCGCGCTGCCTGGTCTGGATGTTCGAGCATCCTCATTTGAGACGAGGTTTTAAGCTGCTCGATGTTTGAGACAGAATGAATATACATTGCCTGGGATTGCTCAGACTCAACCTTGATGGCTTGATCTGCTGATTCACTGGCGAGACTTGATAGGACTTTACCAAAAGATTCGTAACCCTCAGCGCCACTCGAAACCTTTTGTTGGTTTAAAACGGGTTGCGTATCTTCAAACGTCGGGAGTTTATCAGCCATTTTTAACCCCCTTGCGTCGGCATGTTACGACCGAAGGCTAAAGCTGATATTGCAAGGCTTGAAGCGTCACCAAATAATTGGGCATGAAGTGTTTTTTTCACATTATCTTTTTCAAGGTCAATATTTGCTTGCCCCAGATCTTCTTCAATATCAAGGTTACGCTGCTTTTTCGCACCAACGTTATAGGTTGCCCGTTGAATCGCGTTAAAGCTCGGTGATTCAAAACCAACACCACGGGTAGTCATGGCGGCAGTCTGCGCGTCCAAAACTTTTTCCATCACATCATAATTTGATAGTGTCTTTTGCTGATATACGAGTGTCTGCTGTCTTGACTGCAAATCAAGAGCATCTTCTTTTTGTTTTGCTGCCTGAGTTTCAGCAACCATCTGGCCAGCTTTGGACGCTGCTGCGACCCCTGCCAAAACAACTGCTGCGACTTCAATCCCCATAACATCCTCCTATAGCACGGCCATATCAATTTGATAGCCAATGCTTAAAATCTGTAAATCAAACGGTGACGATTGCGTAATCCTTAAGGCGTCGTTATCAAATCTAGCCCATCCTGACACTGGGGCTATTATTGCGGTTCCGGTTTGCGGCTGTAACGGCAAGCCGGCTTGAATATCAGCAAAGTTTTGATAAGGTACCAATTTATTATTAATGTAAAAATTAAGCGACTGGTAATAGTCTACATATATTCGGCTGATATTTTTCATGAATGGTGCCGCTGCTGAATCATAGAATGGATACATCGGCAGAATATCAACGTCGTACAGTAACCCGACGGCAACGGTATCAGCAATCTCCTCTGGGTTATCAACAGTAATCTCGCCATCTTCAACAAGATACTGGCCAAAGTCTTGGTTCTGATAAACCACCTGCACCGTGTAGCCATCCAGCGTATCAAGGCCGGTGATTAAACCGCTTGAAGCCATTGAAGCTTCACGCGAACTATCAATCTTAATTTCTGGATTAAACCGCTCAACCGTAAATGTTCCAGTCAAATTGTAATACTTTAAAATATAAACTTCGTTTGCAATCGTCACAATATCAATAAGCGATACATCATCCTGAAACACAATAGGCGTTAAGGCAGCAAGTTTATATTCACTCGCAAACTGGAAAGCTGTAATGGTGTCATCATCTGGATTAAGGAAGTAAACGAAATTGTCCTGTGTCTGGTCAGAACCTCGTAATAATGCACGGTTACTCGGATTTTTAACAAGGTGACTTGAAGCCGCACTAATGTTACTTGCAACATAGGTCAGGCCTACACCGTTGTAATGGAAGTTAATGAAAGCCTTACCCGTTTTGTTTGAGTAATAGGAATCGTTAATATAAGTAATCGGCTTTAATTCTATAGACGCGCCATAGGAGGATTGCTGCTTGATCACAAACGTTGTGGGAGTTAATGCAGAATTCTGATCTTGCGGGCATGCACACTCAATATTCTGACAGTACACTTCAAGCTGCTTGCCACCGTTCAGCCAGACAATCGCGCCACTGTTATTAACACCAACGGAATAAATAATCGCGTCAGTGTCACGGCCTGTGCCCACGTCAAAATTAATAGGCGTATTAATCTTTGATCCAAAAACAGTATTATTTAGCGCCTTGGTATTCGCAAACCATAATCTGTTCTGGTAGAACAGAACCTTTGCAGGGTAGCCAAGTGCTGCGCTCCATGCTGGCTGCTTAATCGAATATTGCGAACCTTTCGGGGCATATTTAGTCGGGTCTGTTTCAAAGGGCTGCTGGACTAACCCTGTAAACGTCACAGTACCACCACCGCCTGCACCGTATGAAACCGCCGTGATAATTGCATAACCCAATGGTGATGTTTCGCTAAGGCCGCCACCAACGATCAAACCACCAATCCAGTCATTATTAAAGCCAGGATCAGCGCCAACGCCTGTGAACGCAAAGGTAAGGACTGCCGCTGCTACACTCAGCGTTACATCAAAATCACTGTAGTTGATATTGCCAAAGTCATACGCTGGCAACGGGTAAATATCCAGATACTCAAAGGCAAACGTTGGCGGGTTAGTCGCGTAATCGCTTATGTATATCCGTCCTGGCGCATACAACGGATGACTTAATATCAGTGCGTCATTATCCTGCGCGTAATCTACTTCATCCAGGTTAGGAGTTCGGTATGGTGTATCAAGTGTCTGGACAAACGGAAGTCCTTGCTCATGTGCCACGACATTTGTTCCACGACCGGTCACCACATCATTGCCCCGACCCGTGACAACCTGCACCCCTTCGGTTGGCGCATCAAAAACATGAATATGCTGGTCAACTGACATTAAAAGATAGTGATTACCATTCTTGTCGATGAATTCATACATCCGTGAATTTGCTTGAGCGTAGGCCGTTGCATTAAGCATCATCTCCGTACCCTTGCGTTTTCTTACAAGGCCGGTTGTACCTACTTCGCAATTCTCAAGGCTTTGTGCTGCGGAGATATATTCTTGTACGTCTGTTCGCTTCCACGTCGTCTGGTCAACTTCGCCCGTCGAAAACATGGTTTGCCGTATCATTTTCCCTGGCATCGGCTAACCTCTAAACGTATGTGATTCTGTCAAAGTCGTTATAAGGTGTCGTTGTGACTGACCGCTCCATGTCATTTTGAAGTATTGCTTTAATCCGAGACTTCTCGTACTCCTTCTCGAGATACTCAGATAATTTAAGATTATTCGTGAGCGTTGGCGCTGACTTTGCTGCGGTATAAAGAACAAGTGCCCGAGAAAACAAAGGAGGCAATACAGTGTATGCGACTTGATTTGATATGTAGTAATACTGCACGGGGCGCGTCTGCGCTAAAAGCATCCCGTCTGCAAATTCGTAAATTGGCCATTGAGCGCCTGTAGCTGCCCACTTAAAGAACTTCCCAAAATCGCCTGGCAATTGATACGAATAAATATAATCAGGTGAGAAATCTGTTGAGAGAGGCGTGTTATCTGCACGATAAACAACGGCAAAGTTCCAATTATAATCTAGTAATAATTCTGGATAAACTTCACTTAATTTCGCTGCAACGTACTGCGCATCATCACTATCCGTAATAGCAGAAACGGCCAAACGGCCGAGTTCTGACAATACACGATTGACGAGCTGTAGTTCTGAGGGCATCAATTTCCCCTTAAAATAGGGGCGTCATAAACGCCCCTGCTCAGATTAAGCTGTAGCAATAATGCGATAGTGGATCTTAACAATCCAAGTGCTATCACCAGTCGTGAATGCACCCGTCGCATTACTGAGATACAAGCCTTTGTTGGCACAGGTGGTGAAGGGAAGTACGCCCACTGTACTGTTAGAGGTTCCAATGAATGCAAATACCGCGCTTGCTACAGCGAAAAAGTCTGCTGCTGCTTCCGTATTTGTCGCTTTGACGCCAGCACCGTTAGCTGTTGAATCGTATTGGGCAAAGACCACGCCACCATTCGCATAAGCGGCTGATACGAAGGTCATTACCATTTCCATACGGTCAACAATAATCATTTTGTTCGCGCCAGGAGCCGCGATCAAAAGTTTTGGTGCAGCATAAGCCCCGTTAAACTCAGCCGCAGAAACCGCAACGCTCGCATACAACAAGACGTTATTCACACCATAGCCGGAATCTGCAACCTTGCCAGCCGTACCGGAAGCGCCAACGAAGTTACCATCAACAAGCGCAGCAGTCTTAACAAGGATTTGACCTGTGGCAGCGCCCACATCAGGAATAGAATAAACCGTAGCCTGTCCATGAGATGCGTTACTGATAGTAACAGCATAATCACCAGCGTTTGCCACGCCAAGCAATGCCAGATAACCAGATGTTGCCGCAGATGGATATGAGCGGAATGAGCCAGCCGAACCAGAAGCACCACCGTCAATTCGTGCAAATCGAACGTTATCGAGTATGCCTAAACCAAGGTTAGTACGTGCAGTCGATACGCTGTCCACATCATCCAAGTTATTAGCCGCCAATAACGCACCGCCTAATGCTTCGGTGTACGTTACCAGTGAGCCACCACTTGTCGCGGTTACTGTATAAACATTCTGGCCAGGCGTACCGTCTTGGTCGTAGTTAATCCAGAGGATGTCACCAACCTTGAAAATGCCATAACCGTATTGTGTTGCAATTGCGCCAGCAGTCGTAATGACTGCGGCAGTTTGATCGGTAGAACCCACAAAGATTTCAGGAGCGGTACCCGAGATACCCCCTGTCACCTTCGCTAACGTTCCCCATGCAATTTGAGTAGCCATTTATAAAATCCTCCTGATTATGGGTTAGCCGCGTAGGGATTTTCAACTTCGATCAGCGCAATACCGTTACCTTGGATAACTTGCGCACCTGAAGTTAAAACAGTTAATAATTCCCAACGGTCATTTTGTGGCACCCATGTAATCGAGGTAGACACATCACGGTTGAAAATCTGCACCATTGCGTCCTGATGAACTAAAGGCACCAAGTAAGTGTCAATGCTCATTGCGGTTGTGTATGGAATGGTGTTGATGCCGTTGCTGCCGAGGGTTCGAATATCGACACCCAAGTAGGAAGCCAAACGGTTATCCACCAAAGGACGCTTGTCGTTATAGAACAGGTTAACGACACGATCGTCATTTAACATAGAGGCCTTGGTGATAGCAGGGAGCCAGAGAGAGCAAGCGTTTTCCATCACGTCAACGCCTTGATCCTCAAGGTAGCTCAATCCTTCTGCGAGCTTGCCCTCATTCATCCCTGTATTAGCCCCTACCGTAGATTCAACAGTATAAATACTGCCGAAACCACTGTAAGAAAATAGCGCATTGATCTTGATGTAGTCCACCATACGTGCAGCGGCTAATCCGTGCAGCTTGGCATGATCTACAATCTTGTCATACGCGAATAGGGTTTTTTCACCACCACCGATAACGGTTTTTAGTGCGTAGTTGTAAGGCACAACCATTACGTTCGTGGGGTTTACTGGCGTGACTGGAATGTCAGCCGGTGCGAAAGTCTGCGATTCCATTTCAATCAAATCTGAAACGGGTACGTTGGTCGCTTCACCAGTGGTGCCGTGGCGTTCTTCAATGGTGTTAGCAAGAAATTGTTTGTTTTGGTACTTAATGGTGACTTCCGTGTCGAATAGTTCCGACGCGGTAGCCAAATCAATTTGGTCTGTCATCCTGACATACTCCCGATAGTGTTCAATTTGCTTTGCGCGAACGCAAAACGTCTTGAGCAACTACCAGGTTATGGTCTGATGACCGGCTGATATTGTTCTTGATCGAAAGCTTAAGGTTATCGCTTACGCGGGCTTAAACTTTCAATGCCTAATTTTATATCCTTATTGAAAAAAAGGTCAACTTTTCTCTCTATGTGCATACTGGCGCTGAATCTCAATATATCTATTTCGCGCCTCAACCCTGGCTTTGCCACGGGTATTTTCCATCTCAGTTCGGGCAGCCAATACGTCTTTGTGATTGATCGAATAACTAGGCGCACCACCCGACCGACTCATGCCTGGCACCGTGCTATTTAATTCTTTCGTGCGCTGCTCAAATAGCTCAGCTTGTAGATCTTTATTGGTGATCGCATTCTTTAAAATCGTGCTGCCAACCTTATCACCGTATTTTTTATTAACAAAATCCTGTAGCTGGTTTATTTTATCAGCGCCAAGTTCCTTTTTAGCAGCTTCGTAGCTGCTAACATTGGCTTGAGTCTTGGCATAGGTTTCGTTAGCCAGCTTTTCATATTGTGCCTGTGTCAGCCCACTGCTTTTTGCAATCCTTTTGACTTCCTTTAAATCGTCATCATGCAAAGCCACTTCTTTCGGTGTCATGTATTCGTCCGGCACCTTTGTTACTTCGTCCACTTTCTTTTTCAGGTTTTCGTTTTCCTGAAATACAGGGAGGGAGTTTTTGTAACCAGCTTCTAATTCTTCAACAGTCTTAAACTTGCCAGCGTATAATTTCTCATTGTTGTTCTGAGTCTGCTCGCTCATTCGCTTGTTCCTTCAATAAATGATTTATTTTTTCGATTGTAGACTTAATATTCCTGAATATTCCGCGACGGCCGTCACAATAAGCAAAAGCTTCACCAATGCAATGATCCGGACTAGGCTCATCCATGTATGTCTCCCAAACCCTTCGCTCAAACCATGCCCTGCCCATTTCAGACTGGGCAAACAACATATAGGTGTCATACTCGTCACGGTTTATTTTTTCGAGTTTCAGCAGGCCATCAACCATTAAACAACGACTCCAGGTGCTTCGGGTAATTTCGCAGGTGCCGCAGTTGTAGCCGGAGAAGGAATTGCAGCTTCTTCCTGCTTCTGTGCCAATCCTTGCAGGAATTTCCTGATCTCATCATCTGAGGCAAAGAGTTTTCTCGGCAGGTTCAGTTTCTCAGTTAAAAATTCGTTCGCCTCGAAGATATTCACGGTTGCAAGTGCAGCACCTTCTCCAAAATATTGCTGCTTGATTTGCAGATTCATCTGGAAGTGGTTTAAATCTTCTTGGTTCTGAAGATCATACAATGGCGATACATAATCGAATTTGAGTTTCTTCGTTGAAAAGCCTGGGATAGTCTTATTCGGCTTCTGTAGCAATCCACGTTCATTGAGAATACGCGCAGAAACGTCAAAGATTTGCTTAGGCTGCTCGTTAATCAAACGACTAATATCTGTGGCAGACGTGCGTTGCGCTCTGTTCTCGCGTATAGAAACCTCGGTAGCCGACCGGACGGGAGTATTAATCTCACCGAGCGGGTCTACCTGGAACCCCTTAAGTATTGTTTCCTGAAGCCGGATGATATGCTGCAACACGTCCGGATGTTCCGGCATATTCATTGCTTCAAGTGGATTGCGCCCCTGCGGGTTTCTAGCAATCATAGCACCAGCCCACTGGCGCACTGAGAAGGGGTTAAAATAGGAACCAGCATCGTAAAATATTGGCGGATTAGCTTTAAATGCCATATTTTTACGACTGTATTCAGTAATGCGGTTTAAATCTTTGATCGTCGGCAGTAAATCCATGCCAACTCCACGGCCTTCTGCTTCCCCAGGTCTTACCCTGTCACGATATACGATGATTTGCGGGTACGTGCTGTCACGCTCCCACAATGGATATAACGGGTCATCATCCAAGAAAGCATATATGTAATAGTGATCGTCGCTATATCTTATCTGGCCATAATTCACGATATAGCTATCATTCGGATTTTCTTGCAAACCCTTTAATTGCTTACCAGAATAATCAGGGAAGTCTTTCAACACCGATCTTCCGGTTTTCTTGCAGCCATACCAGCACGTATTAATTACATCATCCGTACTATATTCAATATAAAGAGCAACAGCAGGAATGCTCCGAAAATATAACGGTACTTCATCGCTGATGGATTCAACCCAAATAGCACCAGTCCCACCCACCAGATCAAGGTTACTGCTACTGACCACGCGGCTAAGATTAGATTCGTTAAGATAAAAGAATATACGGCTATTGATTTCATCCATTACTCCCTGTGCTTGCTTAATCAATTGTTTCGGATATAGGTGCGGATCAAGGACGAGTTTGCCCCACACCCTATCCTTTGGGAGTAACAACCCGTGAAGATCATTTGCTCGTTGATAGGCCGCTAATACGGCCGTGTCATCCCATACTTGCTGGGTAACAGGTTTTCCAGTGTCGGTATAGTTAAACTTGATGTTAAAAGCATCACGATTCGGGATTACGTAGAAATAAAGCTCTTTGTACAATGCAAGCCAACGGTCTTTATAGGCTCTTGCTTCGAGAAAACGTTCTTGTAATTCAGAATCCATTCACTCATCCCTGACCCTTATCTAATAAATCCGTTGAACCATCCACCGCGAGGGGGTTGTTTTGCTGCACCACTTGAATAAGAGGCATTTCGATCTGCCACCCAATTCTCACCGCCTTGAGATTTGACTATCGCCATTCTCTGCTCAGCAAGGCTATGGCGCTTTTCTTCCAGCTCGGCTCTATTCTGTGTTATCTGTTCTTCCACCAGTTCATTAGACCGAGGGGATGATTCTTCATCAAATAACCCCATATCACCGCCTCCATTGCTGCAATATTTCGTAGTTTCTTACCTTGTCATACTTTAACAACTTGGCATATAAATGGCGAGGGTTGAACGTAAAACCAACATCTATTCCAGAAACGTACCGATCGAACTCATTGCACGACCTCACCCACCAAGGCTTCCAAGGAAACCGTGCCCGCTTATCAATCCAGACCGTCACCATGGCAATTAACTCCTTGATGACCTTCAAGCCCCGAATTAATGCAACCCCTTCCTTCACCTCCAACACCCTTGAATGGATACCATACAAGTCCAGCTCGTAATTGACCCAATTCACGCCATCATAGGTGATTATATTGCAATGCCTGAACGTTTTGCTAAAGGCTAAATTAGCCTGAATGCCGTTTGAGAACTTGTAGAATAAAAATATTGCGATCAATTACCCTCACCCCTAAGACTCAATGACTCTTAGGCTTTTGCAACGTTGACATTCTTCGAGTAAGCAAGTCATGGAAATGTATTTTTCGGTTTTCCACTTATGCAGTCCAATTACACAGAGAATTATTCCAGCGATTTTTTTCAACGAAACGACCCCGCCTTCCCAAAAGTATTTTGTGTCGCATTAATCAATCTTTGTTCCAGATCATCAACCTTGCTAAAACACATGGCAATGAAATGACAGTCAATCAAAGCACGGTGCGCGTCCGCATACGTCACTCCCATAGCAGCACAAACGTCCTGTAGTCGCTGCCTGAATAATTGCACAGGCCATTTGAAATCCCGCTTCGTGCAAATCCACTTTTTCGACCAGAATTCACCATCAAGGCCATTAATAGTTCGCAAAAAACGCTTATCAAATTCAGCGTTATGGGCGACATAGGCGTCCGCAGACTTGCCCATCCATTTTAACATCTGGATACTTGCTTCAACCGGCACTCGCTCCTGTGTCCACTCTGCTTTAATGTTATTAATATCCTCGACGGGGTTAATATCACACGGCAGGAAGGTGGAAATATTCTGCAATACCACTTTATGCTCGACACTATAAAGCATAGCCCCCACTTCGATCACCTTAGCGCCCTTGTTAGGGTCAAGTCCGTTTGTTTCCGTATCAATGATTAATACGTTTCTCATGCTAGTCCTTTAAACAAAAACATTTATAGTTATTAAAAACATCGTGAAACAAATAATAAACGTGCAGACCACAAAAGCTTCCTGCGTCCTCATCCCCACTTTCTCCCATGCTTGGCGAAGTATTTTACTGCTGTTTTTTTCAGCTTTTGAAGTATATCAATGTACTCGTCAATATCGCATACGTGAATATAATCTTGATTGGTATGCCTAATGCCGAGTTTGTTTGTAAATGGCTCGTTATATGCCCTGTAAAAATGGATACAGCCATCATGGCGAACGGTGGCCTTATACCAGTGCTGATCGTCCACGCATTCAGGGTGTTGAAACATCAGCTCAACATAGCCGCGTTCGTTTTCTTCGGGATTGGTTTCTTTCCAATTACCTTTTTTCTCTGACATTTAAATCCTTATGTGGCCGCCTTTTTTGTGCAGCTGAATAACGCCTTGAAGCAATCAGTGACAGCATCAGGTTCGGGCTTTTCATTCACTGTTACATTAACCGTGACATTTTGGTCTTGGTGGCATTCTTTGTCTTTTGGCTGGAAAAATCTCGCTTTCGATCTTTTTAACTCGGGCTTAGGCATGGCTTAACCCTCATTTGTTAGACAAATTATTATATCACTCTTTAAAATAGTCCATCGGTTGCTTTTTCAAGCTCCTTAATAAACAAATCACAATTTCTTTTTAATCGTTCATAGCAAACTGTGTGCAAATAGGTTGGCTTTTCTGTGCCAATGCGTTCATTGACGTTTACTATTGCCCATATTTCTTTTCCACAATCACGGCATGATTCACTCATCACTTAACTTCGCTGGCGGTACTTTCTGGTGGTTCGGGCAATGGCATCCAGTGTGTAATAATATCATTAGCTGTAGTTGCAAATTTATAATTTTGGTTGAACCACGCAGCTTTATAAAATCTGTGGTTATCAAAAGAATAAGTAATAAGATAATAACCGCTTTTTTCCGGCAATCTATCTTTGACGCTAATCCATTTCATCCCATCACCCTTTATTCGTATTATTTCATTTCAAATAAATGCCAGACATACATACCTGACATAAGCTGTGCTGTGCCGATAAACTTTTTTACATAATCCATATCAATATCGTGACCCGTTCCGACAAAGGAAAACTTTCTTTCTTCAAGTGAACTATTAGGCCAAACTGCTGCCCATAAATTTAAAACATTGTTCTGCGCCTGAAAAGATAGTATTTCAGCATTAAGTGGCATTTCTATAATGAAATTATCGGCAATTGGAACCGGATATTTATATATTTTCATCCCTCACCCCGTTGGTTTGTTGCCAGTTTGTTGTCGGTTTGCTTCTCTTTCAATTCTTCAATCTTAGCTTCTAACCATACAATATTTATTTCTCTAGCATATTCATAAAAATTATTTGCGGCTTGTTCAATGTCATCCAGCGCTGCCTGATAGCCTTTGGCGAAACCTTCGTCGTTGCAATCTTTGCGTTTGTTCCATGATTCGATGGCTTGATTTTCTGTTTCATGGCCACCATTTTTGCCGCCACAATTACATCTTATTTCCCACCTAGGTCTAGCGTGGCCTCTATCAATCAATGAGACATTTTTATTTCCGCAAAACGGACAAGGCAATAATCCTGACATCTCATTCTCTCCAATTGATAGGTACAATTTGTACCTGTGTTGAACTTGTGTTGTACCTATCGTAATTTGGTGGCACTCAGCAAGAATCGAACTTGCATCTCGATGTCTTAACACCGCGGTTACCAACTTCCCTTGAGTGCCATAATTCTGTTATCGGCCATTTTCCATTGAATACGGCCATGATACGGCCATTATCGTTTACATCTTCTCCGCAATGTAAACAAATTCGCTACTTTGTAACTTCATCATTTTTAACTATCCCGTTTTCTATGAGGTTGATTAACATAATTTCCTCCTAAGCTGTTCACATTTACATGAACATGATGATGTATTTTTCCTTTTAGCATCAAAAATCTTACTGCAAATACACTTAATTAATCGTTTAGTCCTTTTTCCTTTATTCCATACAGT
>JAIFWG010000033.1 GCA_019662005.1 Candidatus Parcubacteria bacterium | reverse complement strand
GGGGGGAAGCCTCCTTTAATAGCATTGATAAATTCATAGCCCTTGCCTCGTTCTAATGGCTCAACCTTCAACCAAACATGGCCGTATTGACCACGACCTCCTGATTGACGTACATATTTACCTTCAGCTTGAGCCTTTTCAGTAATAGTTTCTTTATAAGCAACCTGTGGCCGGCCGACGTTGGCTTCGACACCAAACTCTCGTTTCATGCGGTCAACAAGAACTTCTAGGTGCAATTCACCCATACCAGAGATAATAGTATCGCCTGTTTCTTCGTCGCCTCTTATCTTAAATGTTGGATCTTCGTCAGAAAGTTTACGCAAAGCAAGACCCATTTTTTCCTGGTCAGCTTTTGTCTTCGGTTCAATTCGGAGAGAGATAACCGGTTCTGGAGCATCAATACCTTGCAATACCACAACATTAGAAGGATCGCAGAGCGTGTCGCCAGTCTTGGTTCCTTTTAATCCAACAGCTGCTGCGATACCACCAGCATCAATCTCTTTAATTTCTTTTCGTTCGTTAGCGTGGAGTTGTACAATACGACCAATACGCTCCTGTTGGCCGCTCTTTGGGTTATATATATAGGAACCTGCCTGCAGAGTACCTCGGTAAACTCTAAAGAAAGTTAATTGCCCTACATATGGATCAGTTGCCACTTTAAAGGCTAGAGCTGCAAATGGTGCATCATCACGAGCTTCGACTAAAACTGGATTACCCTTTTCATCAACTGCTGGTGTAGGCGGAATATCTAGAGGTGATGGTAAATAGTATGAAACAGCATCTAGTACTAGCTGCACTCCTTTATTTTTTAAAGCGGAACCACAAAAGACTGGATAGACCGCTCCGGAGATAACTGCCTTACGTAAGATCGCCTTCAAACGATCAACAGCAATTTCTTTTCCGTCTAAATATTCAGCAAGAGCATCTTCGTCGTTCTCAACAATCTTTTCAATTAAAATAGAGCGTTGCTTTTTGGCTTCATCCATCAATTCAGCAGGAACTGGCCCTCGGATAACTTTTTCTCCTTTAGGCCCTTCAAAGCTGATGAATTCCATATCCAATAAATCCACAACTCCAGTAAACTGGTCTTCGTGGCCATTTGGAATTTGCATCTTAACCGCATTAGGAGTCAGCCGTTCAAGAATTGAATCGAATGATCGGTCAAAAGAAGCACCCAAACGATCAAGTTTGTTTACGAAACACAATCGAGGAACGTTGTAATCGTCAGCATAGCGCCAGTTAGTTTCAGATTGAGGTTCAACGCCAGCAACACCATCAAACACAACTACGGCACCATCAAGCACGCGCATAGAGCGCTTAACTTCGATAGTAAAGTCGATGTGGCCGGGCGTATCAATTAAGTTAATCTTGATTTTACTTTTTTCGTCGCCGTTAGCGGTAGTTGGAGTCCAGTATGTGGTAGTAGCGGCTGCAGTAATAGTAATACCTCGCTCGCGTTCTTGTTCCATCCAGTCCATAACAGTGTCCCCTTCGTGGACTTCTCCGATTTTGTGACTGATACCGGTATAAAACAAAATACGCTCGGAAACAGTAGTTTTCCCAGCGTCAATGTGGGCGATAACACCAATATTTCTAATTTTTTCGATAGGATATTCGCGAGCCATAATAGATTAATACTATAGGCCAGAGCGGCCAGCAAAGATTACCAGGCAAAGTGTGCAAAAGCCTTGTTGGCATCTGCCATTCTGTGAGTATCTAACTTCTTCTTAACTGCACCACCTGTGTTATTGTATGCGTTCAAAATTTCTTCGGAGAGTTTTTCTTCCATTGCTTTTCCTTTACCGCCACGAGCAGTTTCAATCATCCATCTGATAGCAAGGGAGTTTTTGCGGTCTGGTTTTACTTCGATAGGTACTTGATAGTTGGCTCCACCGATTCGTCGAGACTTTAATTCCATGTTTGGACCAGCGTTCTGAATAGCCATGTCTAAAACTTCTAATGCTGGCTTACCAATTTTTTGTTCGGCAATTTCAAGAGCTCGGTATACGATCCGAGTTGCAATAGACTTTTTGCCTTCGTACATAATACGATTAATAATCTTAGTAACTAAAAGGCTTTGGTATTTTAAGTCTGGTTCTAGGACAATTTTCTTTTTAACTGGTCTACGCATGGTTATTATTTACTCTTAGGTTTTTTAGCTCCGTATTTTGATCGCTGTTGCATCCGGCCTTCAACGCCAGCAGTATCAAGAACACCTCGAACAATGTGGTATCGAATACCTGGCAAATCTTTTACTCGGCCGCCTCGAAGCACAACGACAGAGTGTTCCTGTAAGTTATGGCCAATACCTGGAATGTAGGCTGTGACTTCCATACCATTGGTTAAACGTACACGAGCAATTTTACGCAATGCAGAGTTAGGCTTTTTAGGAGTCATGGTTCGAACCAGCAAACATACTCCCCGCTTAAATGGAGCTGGATAAAATACTGGACGATTCTTTTTATTATTCATCCCGAAAATAAAAGCTGGCGACTTAGTCTTCGCTTTGGCTATTTTTCTAGGCTTCTTAATTAGTTGTCGAAATGTTGGCATTTATCTTGGTAAAAAAAATAACTTTCCCAAACTCATAGATTGTATGTTGAGTAACCATATAATAACAAAAACCCACTAAAGTTGCAATAGTGGGCCAATTCGTCGGGAATTTTCTAAAATGACAAGCCGGTAATGAGTTTAAATAGCCAAGGCACAAGAGGAAAAATAAGCGGATACAATACAAGAATAAAGATTAAGAATAAAAAGATGCTGTACTTGTATAGTGCCACTTTAAAAGCGTTAAAGCGGTGCGGCAGCAAAGTAACCAATACCCAATGGCCATCAAGCGGCGGGATTGGAAATAGATTAAATACTGCCAATACTAAGTTGATTGCCACGATCATTGAAAAGAGTTGAGGTATCAAGGCTGAGACGAAGATATCAGGAAAGAACCTTAGGACTAATCCAAAAAATACAGCGATAATAATATTAGAGGCAGGACCAGCCATGGCCACTTTAATGGGACCATACTTTTGATCTCTTAGGTTTCGAGGGTCATATGGAACTGGTTTTGCATATCCAAACACGAAAGGACTACCTACTATATATAGAAAGAGCGGAAGAATCACTGAACCCATCATGTCCAAATGTTTAAATGGGTTTAAACTTAGGCGCCCAAGCATTTTTGCAGTAGGGTCACCGAGAGATTCAGCAGCTAAGCCATGGCTTACTTCGTGTATTACTACTGAATAAATAAATACAATAAAACTAAAGAGGGCTAAGGTCATGTTGCAATAATAGCAATTTTGATGTAGAATTACAACCAATATGACTAGATGCCCACGTTGTGGAAAAAAACCAATTATGGTGACAACTCGCAAATTAATGCGTGGTCATTATAATCCAACCTCAAGAGTCCGACGCTTCCCCAACCTCCAATGGGCTCGCGTAGACGGCAAGCGCATTAAAATCTGCACTGACTGCATTAAAACTCTCAACAAAGCAGCTGCCCAGGCCTAAATCAAAAAACCCGACTAGACGTCGGGTTTTTTTATAGGTCCCTCCTTGCATCTACAAAAGACTTCAGCTATTTATACTGGTGGGTTCCCGCAGAATAATCCATCGGAACCAGTAAAGGCTCACCAGAACTAGACGCTATAAGGATCCCTTAGAATAAAAGTTTTGCCTAAAGCTTTTGCAGAAAAAAGAGAGACCTATTTTTAGTTTACTCCCCTCTCTATGAAGATTGTGTTGATAACACAAAGACCGGCCAAATGGGCCGGTCTTTGTGTCTGTTTCGCAAATTTTGTTCCGCCTTCACACGCCTGTCGGGCTGCCGAGATTTGAACTCGGACTAAATCCACCCCATGGACTCGTGCTACCGTTACACTACAGCCCGGGGTTAAAACATTAAATCTTCGTCTACGCGCTTATAATCAAAGAGTTCTTGTTTTTTAAACCAATGCTTAATTTCTCTTTGAGCTTCTAAAACTGTTCCAGAGGCATGCACAATATTTCGAATTGGTCGCTTTCTTAAATTTCCTAAAGTAGCAGAGTCTACAGAGAAGTCCCCACGGATAGTTCCAAGTTCTGCCTTAAAAGGTAAAGTGTTTCCAACAATCTTTCGAGTCATCTCGACAGCGTGAGGTCCTTGAAACACTGCAGCAAGCACTGGACCAGAGCTTAAGAATTGGAAATTCCAATTGTTAATCATCTTACCGATCTCCATTGGACTATCGGTGCCTAGAATCTTCATAGCATCCAAACCCAGATTCTTAAGATTTTCCAAACTTTTGTTGCCCATTCCCTCGAGCTGTTCTTTTGTTGAGAGGTAATGCTTTTTGATATGGGCTTCGGAAGGACTTACCATTTTTAGTCCAACAATTTTAAGACCTCGAGCTTCAAAGCGTTTAATAATCTCGCCTGCCAGTCCGCGCTGAAGACCGTCAGGTTTCACTAGTACCAAAGTTTGTTCGTTTCGTAGTTCCATAGTGGTCATATATTACACCATTTTTTTGTTTTTTGCAATTTAATTACTCCAGCTTGGATATTTTTGTTTGATCCGCTCTCGTTCTAATGAGTTTATGTTTTCGTAAACTGAAACCCAATTTTTACTGATTGCCTGTTGAGCAGCGGCCAGCGGAATAGACCCATCACAAACTTTTTCATGCAGATAAACTTCGACTACATCTTTTTCTTTAAAACCTGGCCTAGGCTCTGCTGCTTCTGGAAACAGATTAGCAATATCATTATTGCCGCCAAGCGCCAAAGGAATAAAATGATCCGCTTCGTATGATCCAGTTGGAGGCGGATATGCAATTCCATATTCTCGATAAACTTTTTTCTTTAGAGATTGAGAAACTTTTCGTACAGTCTTGGTGTACCCCGAAACACAGATCTGTTCTTTTGTAGCTTCTTCAAAAATTGCTCCAGGCGTGCAATCTGGATCTGGCAAAGCGCCTTCAAGCACGCAGTCATATTCTTTTGTGCGCTCTCTTAATACTAATGGTTCATCAACAATAACTCCCTTTAAAAGTTGAGGCTCAATTCCCTCCTGCCCTAAATGATATCCCGCTAAGGCAAAAACAATAAAGGCAATCGCGATCCAAATACTATTAGGCTTCATACAATTTGGTATAAAATTTCCAAACTAAACATACAAGAGCAACGTAAATAATACCTAACCAAAAACTATTTAGAGTTATTGAAAGAGAAGCGTGAGGCAATGACGCAAACAAAGTGATTACACGCAACTGGTAGGCACTCAACACCCAAGCCAAGGAACCAACCAGCGTGCCCAGCACGGGGAGCACCAAACCAGCTAGGCCAGATAGAAAACCTAACAGCATCACAGCTGGGACCACAGGAAGAACCAGTAAATTAGTTGGCAGAGATACAACCGAGAAAGAATGAAAATAATAAGCCAGGAGAGGCGCAACTGCTAGTTGCGCCGAAAGAGACATTAATAATAGCTCTTTTATTCCTCGCCCAGCAGGAAGTTTAAAAGTTTTTTGTTTTAATATTGGATAAATATAAAATAATCCAAGCACAGCCAAAAAAGACAGTTGGAAGCCAATATCAAAGCGAAGAACTGAAGAGTTGTGCCAAACCATCACCGCAGCAGCGAGTAAGATAGAATTTTTAGGATCATACAGGCGGCCGTAACTGTTGGCACACAGCAACAATGATCCCATTACAGCCGCGCGGACCACAGAAGCAGTTGCGCCAGTCAGCAATGTAAAACAAAGAATAATTATCAGAGATAACCAAAAAGCATTTCTTCTTCTGGTGAAAAATACTAAAACTGCCAGCAATGCTTCGGCAATAATAGTAATGTTATATCCCGATACCGCCAAAATGTGCGTTGTTCCTGTTGTATTGAAAGCCTGGACCAAAGAATCAGGCAATTGGGTTTTGTTTCCCAAGAGCACGCCCAGCAAATAAGAACTATACGGCTCTGAGATTGCATGCGCCAAGCCTGATTCAAATTTTGTCCTTACTTCAAAAAGTTTGGAATATAAACTTAATTTTATTCTGGTTAAAAAAGAAAGCTGAATAGAGGGGGCCGGCTGAATCCGCGGACTTAACATGGTCGTATAGATACCTTTGTGTTCCAAATATTCCTGATAATTAAAATCGCTAAAATTTTCTGGAATTCTAACTGGACCATTTACTGAAATAGTTTGCCCCATTTTCAAAGCAGAGTTTTCTCTGGTAACCAGTAGAACTTCTTCGTTAATATTAAAAACACGATCAGCAACTTCTAACTCTTTGGCTTTAAAGATTATTTGGTTATTTTGAATCTCTGTTATATACCCACGCAATAAAACCGGAACTCCTTTCTGTCCCGCTTCTTTGTTGGCAAATTCTCGTAGGACGCTGTGATTGAGCACGGATTGGTTGTAACAAAATATTCCAAATGCACTTGAAAGAATTAAAACTCCAATCAACAATCCTTTAGCTGAAAAAGTTTTTTGATAACCAGCGATAGTAATAATAATCGTACCCGCAAGGATTGTGATTAGAACGGAACCATTACTCAAAGATACAAAAGACGCAAAGCCAACCCCAAACAAGAATGCGACTAATAGATATCCGAAGACTTGAGATCTATGCATGACACCACCCTAGCATATTTTTTAAATTGAAAAAGTCCGCGTTGGCGGACTATCTGTATTGACCATTTTGCTTAAGCTCTTCGATATCTTTTTGGACCCATTTTTTCATCAAGTTGGCTATACTCTGACAGTGACGAACCACTTCAGAGTTAAAGTCTTGTTCTATTTCTTTCCTCATCC
>JAIFWG010000032.1 GCA_019662005.1 Candidatus Parcubacteria bacterium | reverse complement strand
GGGGGACCTCGCAGGGAGTACCAAAAGATAATATGGAAAAAAGAAAATATCGTGTAGTTGGGATTATTATTAAAGATGGAAAAGTTCTGCTTATGCATAGGCTAAAGAAGGGGAAGGATTACCGCTTATTTACTGGAGGAGGAATAGAAGAAAATGAAAGCCCTGAGGAAGCCTTAAAACGTGAAATTAAAGAAGAGACGGGTTTTAATACCGCAGATTACCAGTTAGCATTTGAATTAGAAAACCAATTTTTGGAACAATATGGCGGTAATATAATAGGCTACCCAAAAGAATATTATTTTATTGTAAAAGACTTTTCAGGAGAACCAGAGCTAGGCGGTCCGGAAAAAGAAAAAGTTGAGGAACAAAACCAATATCTTTTTGAGTGGGTCGAGCTTACAAAACTTGAAGAAATCCATAATCTTTATCCCAAAGAAGCCATTAGTAAACTATCTAAATTTCTTCTGACGAACAACACATAAGGCCACATATATTTATGCGTTTGTAAATAGTTGCTCATTTTAAAAATAATGTAGGCTGGGAGTGTTATGAAAAAGATTTCTGCCACATTTCGGTGTGTACTCCATGGAAGCTTCCGAAAGCATTTTGATGAGATCAAGCGAGTCCACAAACTTTTTACTCAAGCGGGGATTGAAGTCTTAGCTCCAGAATTTTCTGATATAAAACATTTTGAAAATGGGTTTGCGATGCTTGAAACCGATCGGGCAGTAGACCAAAGGATGATCGAGCTGCTCTATTTGCACCACTTAAAACGCTTGGGTGAAAACGGATTTAGTTATTTTGTAAATCCTAATGGATATATAGGTAAAAGCGCAGCCTACGAGTTAGGGATTGCCCAAGTTTCAAACGTCTCCTGCTTTTTTAAACACAAACTAGACGACCATCCAGCCTATCTTCATAAAAATTCGGTAATAAAACCGGAGCACTTGGTTGAATACATACAAGAACATGGGAAGCTGCCACAACCCAAGATTAACAAAAAAGAAAAAGAAATCCATAAACTCTGGTCAGAGCTTATGGTTCCTGGGTCTGTAGTCGCGGTTGGCGGTATTATTGAACACACATCTGACAAAAAAGAAAAAGAAATTTTATTGGTAAAAACACACAAGTGGAAAGGGCGCTATTCTGTGGTTGGAGGAAAAGTAAAAAGAAACGAAAGATTACAGGATGCTTTATTGCGAGAGGTTAAGGAAGAAACCGGACTCAATGCTTCCATCGGTAGACACATTTGCACATTTGATCAAATAAAAAACTCTGGCTACTATATGTCAGGCATCCAGCATATTTTTGTTGATCAGGTTGTTGGGGTGCAAAGCAAAAGAGTGAAGCTTAACGAAGAAGCCCAGGAATATTTATGGATCCCGGCAAAAATCGCTCTTAAAGAATTATTAATTGAACCAAATGCTAGACACACGCTAGAGCTTTATTCCAGAATTATGGCTGTGAAATAAAAAGCGGCTCCTGAGAGCCGCCTGTGGCTGGTCTAGAGCCCATGCTCACCAGCGACCATGGCTTCTTCCGCCATTTTCTTGCCTTGAGGACACTTGCAATAGCCATGTCCTTTATGGAGCAAGCCCGTGTCGTCACAATTAGAACACTTGGGTTTTTCCTGTATTTTATCTCCCTCTTCTCTTGCAACAAAACTCAGTTTCAAATGTAGGAATTGGTTCTTGCGAATGTAGAACTCCAGTTTGCCCTCACGTACAAGCTGTGTCAGAGCTTGCGCGATTTCTTCGTTTGTGACCCCAGTTCTTCTAATATAGCCGAACACATTTTCTCCTGGTAAATGGCCAGTGCTGCGGATCTTTTGGAGAAGAGTTTCTTTTAATTCCCTTAGGAGGTATTCATCCAGTGTGGTATATTCTTGAAAAACTAGTTCGCCAGTCTTAATTTTCTCAATAGCTTGATTAAGAAGCGCAATCTTCAACTCATCTTTAGAGAGGCGAATGAATTTTTCGGCCTCTTGAAAAAATATGATCGAGGCTGCTGTTTTGCTCATCCATTCATCTGAAATAGATGCTTCAGGCAGGTAGTCCATGGTTAAGGTGCCACGCAATAATACAATTTTTTACATTTTAGTCAATGAAGACATTTACTCTAAGAATTGCTGCAAAAGATAAAGAAATCTTTGAAGCAATTAAAACAGGAAAGAAAAAGGTTGAGACGCGCGCGGCCAGTGCGCGCAACGGCCTTATGAAAGAAGGGGATTCTATTGTTTTTGTGTTAGGCAGCCAAAAAATTACTAAAAAAATTAAAAAAGCTAAAGTCTATAAAACTATCGGCGCCATGCTAAGGGTTTATAAAGTAAAAGATATTGCGCCTCATCTTAAAACTCCGAGCCAGCTGCGAGACATGTACCAGCAATTCTCCGGCTATGCCGGCAAAATAAAAAAATTCGGCATTATCGCCGTAGAACTCAAATAAAAATATCGCGTTGACTAACGCGATATTTTAGTTTACAATTTTGCCAACGCACATTTACAATGGACATGATTCCTCTTTCAAAGTGGCCAACTTTTGATGTAGATAGTAGCGAGAGCAAGGAAAGTGCGGTTCAAGTTTTTATTCTGGATTCAGAAAATATTCCTGATTCAATAAAGACTCTGGCAAAACATGCCAAGGTAAGCCTTGAATCTCCGGAGAAATATGAACTTCGCGGCGGACGCCACGATGGCAAACTTTATTTCTTTGGGTTAATGCATCCTAAGATTCAAAAAAGGGTTTTTACTCAACGCGGTCTGCTGGACATCTTGCTAACAAGGTTATCCTCGCGAGACATAAATGGTGCAGCTTCTTGTACGATTCATCTCTTTAACTCTGACTTTAGGCCAGAGGTACTGGAACTCTTTCTTCACTCACTGTATAGGTACACTCCGTTCAAGGAAGATGGCATAAAGATAAAAAACATCCATCTTACTGGTTTGCTCTCTGACATTTGGTGGAGAAACTTTTCAAGTATGTTTCATACTCTTGGATGGGTATGTTTTGCCCGAGACTTGGTTAATTGTCCGCCTAGTTTAAAACCTCCCGAGAAACTGTCTCTTAAAATAAGAGAACAGCTTTCTGGGCTAGAAAATATCTCTGCTCAAGAAACTATCGGTGATGAGTTGCTTAAAGAGTTTGATCCCATTCACAAAGTAAACCAGGGATCTAACAACAAGGCTGTTCTGTTGCGAATTGAATATAAACCCGAAAACCCTGTTAATTCAAAACCCTTAGTCCTCATTGGTAAAGGAGTTTCCTTTGACAATGGAGGACAGAATATAAAAACTGACGGCCGTACATTAGTGGAGATGAAGCTTGATATGGCTGGAGCGGCTGTTGTCGCAAGTGTTTGCGGCATTGTCGCTGCAAATAAGTATCCCGTTCATCTTGTGGCCTATATGCCTTTTGTAGAAAATCTTTACAGTTCAAAATCCATGAAGCCCGGAGATGTTGTAAAGGTTCCCAAAAAAGCAGAAATTAATGCGCCCGAAGATTACTTGTATATTGAAGTGGGTGATACTGACGCAGAAGGTCGGTTGCTTCTGTCTTCGGTGGTCAACCATGCTGCGCTCCACGATAATCCAGATCTGATTATTACTATTGCCACTTTATGCGGAACGACCGAAAGTATGCTAGGTTCGTATATGGCTGCCGCAATGTCTCGAGTTAACGACTTGTTGCTCAACATTGATGTCGCTGGCCGAACAACAGATGAACCGTATGCTTTGGTCCGGCCATCTAGCGATGTGATTGACGAATGTCTCACAGATTACGAGAGCGAAATTGCTAGCGCAAAGAATGTTAATTGGGGCGTAATAGACGGAGATTCCTTGCAAGCCTTTTGTTTGATTCAAAGCTTTGCAAAGAAAGTGCCACTTCTGCACTTAGATATTTGCGGCACATCTTTTTATAGATTTAAGATGACTTACAAATCAAAACGCCGCCGTTTGCATGGAGCTACTGGCTGGGGCGTGCGATCCGTGGTTGAATTTTTAAAACGACATTACAACATTTCATAGGCCTGTTCATACAGGCCTTTTAAATTCCTAAATAACAAACTACCATGCATACATGTCTAAATTTGGATCGCTGCGGCTCTCACGCTCCAGCCTAAAATTATTTCAAGATTGCCCTCGATGTTTTTGGTTAGATTTACACCATAAGATAAAACGCCCGCCGCCATTTCCATATACGCTATCTTCAGCCGTAGATTTTTTAGTTAAACAAGAATTTGATAAATACCGTCCGACAGGCGAGTTGCCCCCTATCTTTGTTCAGCATGGAGTTAGAGCAAAACTGTTTAACGGAGAACAGCTGCCAGTTTGGCGAGAAAACTTTAAAGGTGTTCAATATTTCGACGAAGACTTAAATGCGATGCTTTATGGTGCCGTTGATGATGTGCTCGAATTTGCTGACGGTTCATTAGCAGTTGTTGATTACAAATCTTCAGGTTCTCGCGAGATTAGAATTTACGAAGATTACCAGAAACAGATGGATATTTATAACTGGTTATTGGATCGAAACGGGTTTCAAACACAACCCGAAGCTTACTTTGTTTTTTATCAGGTAGATAAAACTGGCGGAGGTTTTCAAAATGCTCTGCCTTTTATTGAACAGCTAAAAGCAATCAAAGTAGACAAAACCTGGGTAGGAGATGTTTTTGAGCAAGCGGTTATGGTGGCCCGCCGGGATACCCCGCCAGAAATTGAAACCCCGTGTCCTCATTGTATTTATGTTCAGCAAGCTGCCCAATTTTTTAATCCTCCCGCCAAAAAAAGCAAAAAACCTTCTTCCCAGGAACCTCTTATAGTCCTGGAATAGTCTTACTCAATTTTTCATAATTGCTCAATATATTACCCCTTGCAAGGCTAACAACCATGATAGAGGGGAGCATGTAATGGGAATCATGCTAGATATGCTTCGAGAGCGAGCGCTGATGTGCGCAGAGAAGGCAACTGCCGATCAGATCCTTAGACTGCCAGCCGAAATTTTCAATCTATCGGCATTATCGCTTGAAGGTATTCAAGGAAAAAGCATGTTGGAAGTCTTGCGGCCACTGGTGACCGAGCATATTCATAGAGCCAGCGCAGAGCAGCTGTTAAAGCTGCCCAACGAGATGTTCGATATAAGGGAGCTGGTGGATTCCAGCAAGACTCAAACAGAAGATACAGAAACTAAAGCGCGAACCGAGCAGAAAGACTTTCCTAAAGCTGGCGAGAAAGTGATCCTCAAGGCGCTGAAAGAAGCGTCGCGCAAAGGTAAGCCGGCTTATCGCGCTGAACGAAATCGGCTGGCCAGTGAGTTTGGGGTTTCCACGCAGAAGATCGCACAGGTGTTCAGGCACCAGCGTAAACACTGACATTTTTCTATCGCCATAATTCCAGGGGCCCTCCGGGCCCCTATTTTGTTGGCGCTTTCATAAAAGTATATTAGTATTGAGGTATATGGATTCTAAGCCTCAATTATACGGGGAATATTTTTATAAGTTTTTCCAGTGCCCTCATTGGATTTGGTATGACATTTACGGCGATGTTGAAAAAAAGAGGCATGTGCCTCCGCTTTTGGATATGATTTATAAAGGAAAGATGGTTAATGCGGGAGATACCCTTAAACATCACAAACAGTTTGAACAAATTAAACCGGAACAATTCAGAGATTTAGATGAAGCTTTTTTAGCCACAATCGAACTCATGAAGTTAGGAAAGAATATTTATCATGGCGTCTTGATGTCCGAAGACTGGGTTGGTATACCAGACTTACTCGAAGCTCGTCCGGGCAAATCTTGGCTCGGAGATTTTTATTATGTAGTTTATGATGCTCAAAATACTTTAGACCTAAGAGACGAATATAAGTTCCAGCTTATATTTTATAGTTTAATGCTTGAACGCATTCAGGGATTCCGTCCGCCTGATGCATATGTGATTGATCCGCAAGGCAACGAACGCTCATTCCCAGTGAATGATTTTATAGATCAGTTCCACTTAACCCGTTTTCAGATCGAAAAAATATTAAATGGCGAAAAGCCCGCACCATTCTTGAAAGCTGGCTGCAAACGCACGCCCTGGTACTCTCTTTGCTTATCCGAAACCCAGGGTTGCAGCGATGTATCCTTGATCTATCGAATCAGTCAGGCAGATCAGCGCAGATTGTATGAGATAGGAATCAAAACTATTGATCAATTAGCCGCAGCTGATGTTAGTCATCTCCAAACCGAACTTGAAGACTGGCCATTTGATAAAATTATTCGTTTCTCAAACCAGGCCAAATCCTTAATGACTAACGAGCCCCAGATTTTGCGCAAACCAAACTTTCCGGCTGTCCGTTACGAAGTTTATTTTGATATTGAGTCTGATCCGCTTCGCGACATAGATTACCTGCTCGGCTTTTTGGTCAGCGATGCTCAAACAGGGGAAGTAGAATACAGATATTTCTTAGCTGATGACAAAGAACATGAACCCGATGCCTGGCGCCGCTTTCTGGATTACCTGGCTTCATTAGAAGATTTTGTTATTTATCATTACGCTTTTTATGAACGGCAGGTTTTTGATCGTTTAGCTTCGCGCTATGGCGCGCCAGCGAGTTTGGTTGAAAAATTTAAAGAAAATACAATTGACCTGCACATGAAACTCGTAGACTCGGCTATTTTGCCTATTTATTTTTACAGTCTAAAAGATGTTGGTGCTTACTTGGGTTACAAATGGGACAATCCGCACGCCGGCGGCGCCGAATCAGTTGTCTGGTACAACGATTGGCTTGAGAAAAAGGATCAATCAATCATGCAACAAATTTTACGCTACAACGAAGATGACGTACGTGCCACTAAAGCTATCAAAGATTGGTTAGCCGGCCAGAAGCCGTCGAAACGAAAAGAGTCTTTGGAGTTGTAAAATCCTATGCAAAGAATAGAAGATGTGTT
>JAIFWG010000031.1 GCA_019662005.1 Candidatus Parcubacteria bacterium | reverse complement strand
ATCTATATCCAAAAAATAGTTCTACGCCAAGGGATAGAAATACGCCCCAGATAATTTGATCTTTGCTCAAGGACGCAGCAATCAACAGAGCGATCAGCATAACAATCGTTAGATCAAGGTAAACATGGAATAAGACCGGAAGCAAAATACTTCCAATAAGAATAGTCCCTGCTAATATTCCAACCAACAACAAGCGAATCATTGATGAATAATAAGAATCGAACCATTTGATCCCTGGAAGCTTGGCACGATACTTACACGCTTAAATAGTTGTGTCTCATTGGCTTCGATGTGACGGATATTTCCTACTATTAGCCCTGCTGGAAAAAAATCATCGCCGCTTGATACTAGTGCGTCCCCTTCGCTAATTTGGTCAGTCTGAACAATGAGTTGTAAATTCATACCTTCTTCCAAAGATCCTTTAGCAATACCATGAACCTCGCCTGCCATGACTCTTATACTAATTTTGAATGTGGGGTCGTTTACCAAAGTTACTTTAGCTGTATTTGTATATACTTCAGAAATTTCGCCGACCAAAACTCGTTCAGGAGTTATAACCACGTCTCCTTTGGATATTCGATTATTACTACCTTTGTTAATGAGAGCGGTTGAGCTCCCTGGTCCCATATTGATTGCATAAATTCCTCCCGGCACAAGAGATTCGCTTAAAGATTTTTGGATATCAAGAGCTTTTCTTAGGAACTCGTTTTCTTGTTGAGTAGCATCTAACTGCGCTACTTGGCCTTTTAGCGAATCTCTTTCAGAAGTAAGATCCTGAACTTGATTAGCAAGAGAACGCCACTCTTCTAAATATTGAGCCCACTCTCTCATTTGGCCGGCCAAAGAGAATAAGGAAGCTTGAGAGTCACGAAGCGGGCCATAAGTTACTCTGACATTTTTTAATAACCAAACATTTAAACCCGCAAGGGCAATAAACAGCACCAAGATGCTGATAATAAACTTTGAGATCGAATAGCGCATTAGGAGAAATAGTTATCCTGCTGAGTGGCTAGTAGTACAGATTTAAGCTGGTCGATATTTTCTAAGATTAAGCCACAACCCCGAGCTACTGCGGTGAGGGGGTCGTCTACTATTTTAACAGACAACTTGGTCTCGTGAGTAATCAGCTCGGCCAACCCCTTTAGTAAGGCCCCCCCGCCAGCAAGGTGAATGTGGCGATTAACTAAGTCCGCTGTTAATTCTGGCGGTGTTTCCTCAATTGTGTTTTTAATTGCTGAAACAATGCTCTTGATCGAGCGGCTCATTGCGCTGCGGACTTCTTCTGAAGAAATAGTGATCTCTTTTGGTAATCCTGAAACTAAATCGCGGCCACGAACGCGGCCCTCAAGCTCGTCTTCTAAGGCATAGGCGGAACCTAGATTGGTTTTTAGACCTTCAGCCGTAGCGTCCCCAATTAACATGTTACGCTCTTCGCGCATGTATCGAATAATATCTTCGCTTAGTTTATCGCCTGCGATACGTAAGGAGCGCGATGCAATTACTCCCCCCATCGAGATTACTGCCACTTCGGTTGTGCCGCCGCCAATATCGACAATTACGTTTGCTATAGCTTCATGGACGGGCAGCCGGGCGCCGATGGCAGCAGCCATCGGCTCTTCTACCAAATAGACTTCCCTTGCGCCTGCACTATAGGTTGCATCTTCAACAGCCCGCTTTTCTACTTCGGTTACTCCTGAAGGCACACCGACCACTACTCGGGGTCGGGGCAATAAAGAAAAACTCTCCTGGTGAACTTTATCAATAAAAAACTTGAGCATTTGTTCAGTAACTTCAAAGTCAGAGACAACACCTGATACTAAAGGCCTGGATACCACAATATAGCCAGGCGTTCTGCCAACCATTTTGCGTGCTTCGTTGCCGATAGCAAGGATTTTTCCTGTTTTTTGATTTAAGGCAACAATCGAAGGTTCGTTGATAGTGATTCCTTTTCCATGAACATAAACCAGGGTATTTGCAGTACCCAAATCAATACCAATATCTTTAGACCAGAAGCCAAATAATTTACTGAACATGTATAACTTGTTGCTGTATTACTTACTAGCAATCTCACCATAACAGAGTCCTCTCACGATTCAAAGAAAAAGGTCTATAATGTGTGGATAAATCAAAAAGCGGCACGCTTTTTAGGCTACAGCCGCTTGATCACTGTCGTTTCTGATCTTTTCTATTAGTTTAGGGACAAGAGCACTTTTCCCAGCTTGGATAAAAAGATCCAGGAATTCCTTTAGATCCTCTTGGGTGCACACGCTATTAGGCGGAGACCATTGCATAAAAAGCTGCACCAGCTTTGAGCCATCTCGTGAAGGATGGTATGAAATTGCCAGCTTGATTTTGTTACGAAGATCCCAGGGAACTATCTTTAATCTTGGCCCATTTGATGTTACTTCGATAACTGAACTAGAGACTTCTAAAAGTTTGAGTTGTTTCATTAAAAAGAGCTATACTCTTTTTTATCAAAGCAGCAGAGGGCGTCAATTAACTTTGCGCTGTTGCAGATATACTAGCGCTCCAATGGCCGCAAAATAGTAGAGCCAAAGTCCACCCATATCCAAAACGCTTCCCACAATAAGCTGAAAGAGAGCTGGCAAAAATATCACTGCAAAAATAATAAGGTGTTTCATTTAATTTAAAGCAGATAAAAAGTTATCTATCTTATGTAAACCGGCCTGGGTTTCTGATCTTTTTTTGATTTCCACGGAGCCTTCCTCTAGAGATTTTTTACTAACAACAATCCTGATGGGACATCCTATCAAATCTGCATCTGCGAACTTTTCACCCGGAGCTTTATCGTCTCGATCATCGTACAATACTTCAATACCTTTGCTCTGAAGCTGAGTGTATACTTCGTCAGCTTCTTTGTTTTTATCTAAAGACACAAGATGGACTTTAAAAGGCGCGATGCTTTCAGGCCAAATTATTCCCTTACTATCATGAGAAACTTCAACCACAGTACCCATTAAACGGCCAGGGCCTATACCATATGAGGCCATTATGACAGGTTTATTATTTCCGCTACTATCCATAAAAGTTAAGCCGAGAGGCTCAGAAAACTTAGTTCCAAGTTTGAAAATATTTCCAACCTCAACAGATTTCTTTTCTGTAAGAGAGTTTTTATCCCACCCAAGATCAGTTAGCACCTCATCATTGTAAACCTCTTTGTTAACGGCCTTATTCTCTTGCTCATTAACATAAATAATATCTTCGCCTATATCTGCTACGACCTGAAATTCATCAGAATATTTAGAGAACAGACCTCCAGAAGCAAAGGTGCGAATAGCTTTGACACCTGCTCTGCTGAAAATGTTGTCATAGGCTTCGGCTACCTTTTCATAATATTGATCTAAATCTCCCTGATCAGCGTGGAAACTATATAAATCTTTCATTAGGAATTCCCTTCCTCGCAAAAGACCAGATTTAGCTCGAGGTTCATTCCTGAATTTAGTTTGAATCTGATACACAGCTTTTGGCAAATCTTTATAGGAGCTTATAAAATGTTTAGCAGTTGCGGTAAGAGGTTCTTCATGCGTAAAGCCTAGACCATATTCCTTGCTAGCAGCATCTTTGAATTGATACATCACTTCTTTGGCACTATCCCATCGCCCCGTCGCAGACCAAGTCTCCTTGTTTTGCATTACAGACATAAAAAGTTCTTGGCCTCCGACTTTGTTTAACTCTTCTCTGATAATATTGTTTACTTTATTTAAAACACGAAGGCCCAGAGGCATATATTCATAGACCCCGGCCATAACTTTTGAAATAAAACCGCCCCTAATTAAAAATTGAGCGTTAATGGCTGTCTCATCCGAAGGAGCCTCTCTTAGAGTTTTACTAAAAAGTTGGGAAAATTTCATTTATAGAAGAATTTAGAAATATCTTTATATGTAATATAGAGCATTAACATGATTAATGCATAAAACCCGACCATGTTCACAAGCATCTCGGTTTTTTTGTGAACTGGTGAACCTTTGAGCTTTTCGACGATTAAAATTAATCCGCGGCCTCCATCAAGAGCTGGAAATGGAATAATATTCAATACAGCAAGGTTTATAGAAATCATTGCCACAAATTGCAGCAAATAATTAATACCAACTCTGGCAGCTTGGCCAGTAAGGCTCGCGATGCCGATTGGTCCCGAAACCTCTGCCATCAGCTTACCATGCACAAATAAGGTTTTCAAAAGCGTATAGTAGCCTTGGATCGTAGCCCAGGTCAGAACTATAGCGTCAAAAACGCCTCGCCAAATTGATTCATACCATGGATATGTAACTACACCAGTAAGAGCTAAAGAAATACCAAGAGCGCCTTGGCCTTCTGGAGGGTTAATGCGAGGAGTAACTGTTATGACCTTTATCTCTCCGCCACGGCCAATCTGGAGGCTCAAGGGCTGTCCTAGATGCTCACCAGTAATTCGCTGCACATCTTTTGTGCTGCTAATCTTGATACTCTGTCCATCTTGAGTATATCCAACAATGGCATCAAGCGGCTGCAGTCCTGCGGTATAAGCCGGGCTGTCTTTCGAAACATCTATGACCTGCACTTGTAAGTTTGTGGCACCTGCTGTTTTATCTTCTGCTAATCCTATTCTTAGGCCAAAGAAATTAACAATTACTAATAATAGAGCGGCCAGCAAGAAGTTCATTGCTACTCCAGCCACGATTACCATCATGCGCTGCCCAAAAGGAGCAGAAGCAAAGCTGCGAGGACCGCGCTCATCTCCGTCTTCACCAAGAATCTTTACGAATCCGCCAAAAGGAATCCAGTTCAATGAATATCGAGTCTCGCCCTTTTTGAAGCTAACGAGGCGAGGCGGAAAACCAAAACCAAATTCTTCTACTTTCATTCCCGCTCTTTTAGCAAACAAAAAATGTCCGAACTCATGGACAAGCACCAATACTCCAATAACTGCAATAAATATAATAGCGGTAAACATTAGCTAGTCATTAACTCCTGCTCTTTCTTTTTGATTAGTTCGTCTATTTTTTTGTGAAGATCGTCTACTATCTTCTGAAGTTCGTCTTTAGCTCTAAAAACTTCGTCTTCGCGGGCGGTTTTAGCTTTTACTTCAGACTGAACCTTTTTCAAAACATCCTCTCTTACATTTCGAATTCGAATGCGGGCTTCTTCCATCTTTTGGTTAAGAAGTTTAATAAATTCTTTGCGGCGCTCTTCGGTTAATGGCGGAATAGTTAAACGCACAGATTTACCATCATTGGTTGGATTTAATCCTAGGCCGCTTTCTCTTATTCCTTTTTCAATCGCAGAAAGAGCTCCTGGATCCCAGGGCTGAATAACTAACACTCGAGGTTCTGGAGTAGTAATGCTGGCAAGCTCTTTTATGGTCAAACGAGAACCCATATATTCAGCGGGGATATCTTCTACCATAATAGGGTTGGCACGGCCGGTTCTTATTGAAGCTGCTTCATTTTTAGCAAACTCCAATACCGCGTCAAAGTCCTTTTTCTTTTGGTTAATATGGTCTTTATACATCATTAGGACTATACCATTTTTATAAAAAATTTCAAATTAAAAGCCGCGCGATGCGCGGTTATCTGTTTGGTGACTTAATTGGTTGCAACTTCTTGAATCCTGCCTGATAAGCTTCGATCCATTCACGAACCTTGCTTTTGCCTGGCGGAAGGGGGGTTACAGAATCAAAATACATAAACAAAATAAAATATAGAGGTTCTAGATAACAAAATAGATCAATCAAAGAAACATTCTTTCCTCCAAAAAAGATAGGTGCTTGAAGTTGAAGGTCGATAAGATTGGCTATTAGCAGCGGAACCCTTAAAAAGAAAAACAACTCGTTAGGATTCTTCGTTTGTTTTCCTTGGAGGTGCTCATCTTGAAGGTTTTTATCCCGTGAGATGTACCACATCCAGAACAACACAATGGCAAATTTTATAACTGGGCCAAACCGTGGAGTGGGATGATTCAACATCTGAAACCAATAATTTAAGGCTCCCACTAGTATTGATATTACATAAGCAAAAATAAAAACCTTCGCCAAAAAGAAGTTGGTTCTTCCTGTCATCCTCTGAAACCAATGGCTAAATTTAGTAAAGTACGAAAGAACCCAAGCATCTATGTATTCGAACACGAACATGCCTATTCTCTAGGCATTTAATAACATAAAATTCCTATGCGGTCAATTACAAATTTATGAGAGTGTTTTCTAACAAAAGACGGTGATTGAGCTGCGGCTGATTAATCAAAGAGTGGAGACGAGAAAGCTGACCAAGAGTGGCAGAAGAATTGGGAAGCGTTGATTTGTTGGCATAGGCCCAATAAATCCAGCTGGCAATTACTCTTGGATAACTTTCATTCTCAAATATTTTTTTTGCATAAAGCATTCGGTCGGTAAGTCCCCCATTCAAGACTTTTTGAAATTCCTCAACTGAAGATCTTAATTTTGTAATTTCTTTAGATTCTAGAATTTGGTTGAGCCAGCCGATACGGCCTTGAGCCATGGCAGTTAACAAAACCAGGTCTTCTTTTTTAATCTTCTTCTCTGCCAAAAATTCACTTATGGTTTTTGAGTCATGAGATTGAAACGAAACCTCTTGGCATCGAGACTGAATAGTTGAAAGCAATTGTTTTGGTTTGTTGGTAATTAAAATTAGCACCGACTTGGGGTTCGGTTCCTCAAGAGCTTTCAGGAGACCGTTTGAGGCTTCTGGCGTTAAGCGATCTGCGTCATTTATAATTACAAACTTATAAGGACCAAAATAAGGTTTTAGAGATAAGAAACTTTTAACATCGCGTATGTCTTCGATATAGATTTTTGTTTCTCCTTCTTCTACTCTAGGAGCAACGATTGTAACATCGGGGTTGTTTTCTAACTCTCGACTATTAGCCTTGGCCGTTATTTCTTTTGCTAACATAAGTTTCCCGATCATCTCGGGTCCAGTAAGTAGGTATGCGTGAGAAAGGCTTTCTTCTTTGATTAGTTTCTCAAAGTATTTTTTTTGCTGACTGAAACCAATTGTATTCCAGGTCATGAGAGTAATGCTGAAGCAATATTACTTGCTGCATCTGGTTTGGCAAATGTTTTTATGCGAGAGCTCGCTTCACTGCTGTGATTTATCAGAGATTGAACCTGGTTTAGTATAATGTGCGGGGTCATATTTGCTTCTTCAACAAGAGATGCGCCATGTTTAGAAAATTCTACTGCATTTTGCATTTGGTGGTCTGAAGCTGAGTT
>JAIFWG010000030.1 GCA_019662005.1 Candidatus Parcubacteria bacterium | reverse complement strand
GAGAAAGGAATATTCGAACCGTGTGAACGGCACGCCGTTCACACGCTCTTGAACGAACCGGCCCTGGTTGAGCTCGAGACCGGTCTTCGTTTCGTGCACGGCGTCGCGGCACGGGATGAATGTCGCCGCTTTACCGGCGAGCCTGATCTCACAGGTACCGTCTTTCAGCGCGACCACTTGCACGCCGGTATAGACCTTGCCCATCTCGACTTGGGTAGAGGGCCCGCTTGTGCACCAGCCAACGCCGATGCCCATGATTCCCGCCAACAGCATCAAGCAGAAGGCTTGCCACCCGCCGACGTCGACGAGGGTTTTGTCTCCAGCCGTTGCCGGTGCCTTCGCTTTAGGCGCCGACGGATGAATCTCTGCTTCTGCGGCCGGTTCCGATCGACCGTAAACGGTGGGGTTTGGGTCAATGAACGGCCGCCACGAGACCGGAGGAGGTGGCAACGGCGTAGTCTCAATGACCGGTGGGACGGTGCGAGCAGCTGGCCAGGGACGAGCAACCAGTTTCGGAAGTCCAACGAACTCCAGAAAATCATGGTGCGCGCCAGCAGCCAAGCAAGCGCGCCGAAGCGACAGTAGGTCGTAGGCATCGCATACGATCGTGAAGCCGACGACCGAGAGGTCGCCGTACCCATGGACGACATGCTCGACCCGTTCAGAAGCCATTTCAGAGACAGGCGCGATAGGCCCGGCAGCGACCAGGTTCGTGTGGAGCGGCTCGTCGAGCCACACCTGGTCGTACTCACCTGTGCTCCATCGCTGAACCGCTTCAGCGACGATCTGTAAGTTGAGTTCCCGTTCGTAGGAGCTCTTGACTCCCACGAGCACGCGAAGCGCCGGTTCGTCTTTCTCAATCTCGATGGTCATCTAAGCTCCTCTCCTGGCATTCAGCCAGATATTCGAAATGTTGAGTTGTTTATGTGCATGCTTACCTAATATATTAATTATACCACACTTTACGTTTATTTTCAAGAGCCATAAAAAGGGCTTTATTGGCCCTTTTTATGACCACTCTGGCCATGGCGCTTCATAACTGTCCGTGCTGCTACTTCTTCAGCCCGCCCGCCATATTTTCCGGATTTTTTAGCAGTTTCTTTTATGTGTTCATACTGGCGCTGTTCTTTTGCGCTTACGCCCTGCAAATGTTTTTTATTTGGCATGTTTTTCTTATATAAAATTAAGCTGAGATTTTTATTAAAACAAAACACCACATACACATGTGGTGTTTTGTGATTAGTGCGCCCAGTAGGATTCGAACCTACGACCATCTCCTTAAAAGGGAGCTGCTCTACCAACTGAGCTATGGGCGCATTTTTGTAATTAATATATCACGAAAATGACCGATCGGCAATCACCCTAAAGCGTCAGAGTAAGGTTGGATGCTTCGGATTCATCCAATAGTACATGACCCAGGAGTAACTCGTGGATCTTTGATGCATTATCGTAAATCAGCTTACGATCTCCGATTATACAAACACGAATAGCCATATAGTCATCGAGTTCCGTTTTTAAGCTATCAAAGTATTCAGCCTGTGTTTCTTTTAACGATAATACCTGACCCTCGTCGTGATAGGAAATATCTTGAGGAGCAAAGCGCCAGGGCGACAATGTAGGCACTACTAATACTAAGTGAGATTCTACTTTTAATAGCTGGGCAATTCTCTTTTCGATTACCTCAAGATTTTTAGGTTTTGAGTGTTTAGCAAAGTCAGCAAAAAAGCTGGCGGACTCGCCTATTACCTTAATGTCTTTCCCTGCTACCCTCTCGCGGGATTTTTTAGCATTGATTCGAATAACCATTCCGGCACTAGGAAGCCGCCGTTGCACATAGCATGTATATAAATAGTGCAGGCGCGGATCTGGATCAGTATATATCTTTGCCATCAATTCAATATCGGTATAGGTCCATAATTCTTCCATTTTAATCTTTCGCAGAGATAACCAGATAGCAATCATCTTTTGAATAAAGCGCTGGCTTATCAATGATGACTTGTGCAGATAAACCTCCTTATACATATAAGTATAGAGGCGCTGAATCTGCTTGGCTGCTTCAAGAGATTTTTTATCAATTACTAAATTGCCTTTTAGATAAATTAAGTAGTTAAACACGCTTTCAATGTCGGGCCTTTGGCCAAAACCCGTATGATAGACGTCGCGCTCCAAATAGTCCAGCTTATCCATACCTAAGTTTTTATCCATAATAATCTTATGGAGAGGGTTTTTGTGAGCAAACATGCTTTTAATAAAAGCGGGATCGCCGCCCGACTTTTCAATTTCTTTCTTGAGTTCGCCAATAATACGCAATCCATTTTTGTCATGGTTGTAAGGCGTGAGCTCTTCGATCAAATGCGAAAAAGGGCCATGGCCAATATCATGCAACAACCCAAATAAAGGAATGTTTTTAGCCTCAAAAGAAGTTAAAAATCCATCCTCGGCCATACGAGAACAAAAGCGGCTGGCTTTTGAATAGACTCCGAGCGCATGCGCAAAACGATTATGAGAAGCGCCAGGAAAAACAGTTAGAGTGTTCGCTAATTGAGAAACATAAAGCAATCGCTGAAAGAGAGGATGAGTTACAAGGGGGATGATTGGCCGAATATCTACCGACTCTCCCGGCGGGATCCGCACATACTTTTTGTAGTACTTGCTTGGCATAGATAACTAGAAGCTATCATATTGTTATAAAAACAAAAGCCGCATTATGCGGCCTTCAAACATTTCGGAAGTTGTCTTCTAGTTAACACCCAGCTAACAATTTCTTCTCTTTCCTTTTTCTTTTTGACAGAATCAAACCATTGGATCCACCTATAGTATATAGCTGCGGAGAGACCTGCGTCTTCAAGCCGCTGCCGGTCTAGTTTATGCATATTGCACCAAGGACCCGCCATTACATCAAAACCGCAGGCGACAGGACAGCTATCGTCATGATGGCTTCTGACTCCTAAAATAGCCCTCTCTCGCACCTTCATAAAAAGAACGCACAGTATGGTACGTTCTTTTTGATAGCTAGTCAATGGATTAGCTCTTTTTTCCCAAAGCTTCTTCTAGTAGTTTCTTGAGTTCTGCTGAATCAACTTCTTTTTTCTTTGACTCTTTTGGCTTCTCCTCCACTTTGCGGCCTTTAAAATCTACTGCTCCATTTCCGAGTGCGCTCAAGGATGCCACTGGAGCTACTGGAGTTGCTGGTTGCGAAGGTCTGTCATTACCATTACGCATTGGCGGACGTGATGGTGGTCGTTGACTATAAGATCGATCTTGCTGGCGAGGTGGCGGGCGGCGTTCGCCTCCGTCCTGATACATAGGCCGGCGAGGCGGACGGTCTTCTTCTGCATTAGCAGATGGAGCTGCCCATTCAGCAACGCTCTTTTCAACTGAATCGCGTGAATTGCCATAATGACCGCGAGAAAATTCAATTACCTGATCCCGGTGCGATTCTTCTAATTTTGGAATTGGAGGCAAGGTGCCTGCAGAAAAACCCTTAGTAGTAATACCATTGACCATCAATTTTATGTAAATGTGATACTTACCAAGATTTACGATATCGCTCATCATAAATTCTGGAGCAAACCATTTCTCTAGAAACTCTGCATCTTCTGCACCCACCCGAAATACGACAAGAGAGCCGACATTACCAAACACGGCGTCTCGTACGGTTTCTTCCATTTGAGCAATGTACTGGTGAGCAACAATCAAACACAAATGGAATTTGCGGGCTTCAGATAAGATATTAGCGAATGACTCCGTAGCGAAGTTCTGGAACTCGTCTACATATAAGTAAAAATCTCGGCGCTCTTGTTCAGGAATGTCTACGCGCGACATGGCAGCAAGCTGAATCTTGGTTACCAATAAAGCACCGATCAATCGAGAAGCATCTTCTCCGATTTTTCCTTTTGAGAGGTTTACGATCAAGATCTTGCCCTCGTCCATAATTTTTCGAACATCAAGCTTGGACTCAACTTGGCCAACTATATTTCGAATTAAGTTATTAGAACCAAATTGACCAACCTTGTTTTGAATAGCGGCGGTTGCTTCGGTAGCAAACTTATCTGCATATTTAGCAAACTCGTCTACCCAGAAAGATTTTACGATTGGATCTTTAATTTGGGCAATAACTTCTTTGCGAAAGTTCTTATCGGCCATCATACGATTAATCGCAAGCAAAGTGGCGCCTTTAGTTTCAAGCAAAGCTAAGATCGTATTGTTTAAAATGTATTCCATTCGGCCCGACCAGGCGTCTACCCAAAGCTTCTTAAATACCCCAAGCAATCCCGAAGCAACTAGGTGGCGATATTCGTAGTCCACGTTTTCTAATACGTTAAAAGCTAATGGAAATTGCAAGTCGCCTGGATCAAAATAGATAACATCTTTTATGCGGTGAGCTGGGATGTGATCCAAAAGATCGTTTGAAGGATCGCCGTGCGGATCAAGGAAAGCCAAACCACGGCCTTCTTCAATATCCTGAATAGCCATATTCTTTAAGAATTCTGACTTACCCATACCGGTGGAACCGACCACATACATATGGCGGCGACGGTCGTCTGTTTTAATGCCAAAACGGACTTTCGTACGAGAGTCTGTTTCACCGAGCACTACAATATGATTGTCTTCTGGTATTGGCATATTTTGCGTTTAAATTATTAACTACGCTGTTGGCAATCCTGATGGCGGTTCGCCTTTCTTGGCCTCCACGCGTGGCAGGGCGCCTGATACCACTCCCGCATCTGGGAAGTGATAAATAGTAGCCAACTCTTCTGAATTTAATGTAAAAGGTTTATCTAATTGGGATCTTGAACTATAACGCTTAAATAAAGTTACTTTATTAACATATGATTTGTATTCTTTGTTGCGGCCTTTTGCATCGCTAGAAAACCCGGGTTTAAAAGCATTTAAATTCATGGTAGAAAATTGCTTAAACGAAGCAAAGACTCCTGCTGGCCGACCTTTATTAAATCTGTCCTTAGGGGCAACATATAAAAAGCGAATACCGACTTTGAAAGGCAGTTTTGCGGCTGCTTTTTCAATAGCTTTAATTATATCTTGTTTGCCAGGCCCAAGTTGAGAAAAAGACTTTTCATCTTTTTTCTCTGGAACAGTTGGTGTTGCTCCAAACAAAGAATCAATAAAAGATAATATCTGATCTAAAGCATCATTTCGAGGCTTAGCTGGCTTCTCCATTATTTTATCAATTACTGGCTGAATGTCTTTACCTTTTTCTGTTCCGCTTACTAATATTTGCAGGCCAAGAACTTCACCCGGAATCATTAAGGCCATGGATTCAACGAGGGAAGCAAGTGGATCAACCCGCTTTGGGTCATCTTTTCCAGCGCCTTGTTCTTCAAATTCTGGATAGGTCTTAATAGGATATGCGTCTTCCTTTGCTAAGATAACTTCGCCACTGGCCAAGTCCATTTGTTCATTAGGCAAAGCTGCAGGCAATTCTGTTAAATAATCAGTCGTAAGGAATATTTCGGCATCGGAAAAATATCCGTAAATTTGGGCTTCGATCAGATTTCTATATTGCTCTAAACATCTGATGTAAAAATGAATTACTCCGCCAAGACTAACAATCTCAAATGAAGTCACGTCGCCAACCTTGCCCCATTGATAGTTCCAAGCCGCCATAATACCGCCCTTATCAAGCGTCTCCCGCCATGATTTTACATCTCCAGAAACAACATGAAGAGCAGAAAAAATCTGCTCCATGGACTTTGGGCTCTTAAGAATCTCCTGCGGAATTTTGATTTCTAGCGTAACCCACTTTAAACCTGCAAGATATTCGGATCGTTTTAGATCTTTAAAAGCTTGAAATGCAGCGAGAACCAGCACAACTGGCAGCCAAATCCACCAATAGGACCACAATATAATTGTGGTGTTTTTAAATACAGAAATAATGAGAGAAATTGAATCCATAAGTACTTTAAAAGGATAGCTTTACTATCCTTTTAAAGTATACGTGCCGTCTTCGTTTTTGACAAATGTTCGTGAGTCCTGAAGATTGAGTAAAATGGTGTTTTCTTTGACCATGCGAGCATCGCGAACTTTGGCCATTAATGCTGTTTTAGCTAGTGGCTTGGAAGCATTTTTGAGGATATCTACCAATACATCCTTTACGGTTCCAGCTTTGTAGCCCCACTCTGAAAGTGCGTACATGCCTCGGCCCACCAAGACAAATCGTTCGTCTTTGATAAGTTCGTTGTGAACGGTTTGGATGTTGGCCTTTTTACCATTAAACCCGGTGGTATTGATAAGTTTAGCAATATCTCCAAAATGCTTAGGCTGCTTTTCTTTCTTGAGAACCAGGTAGGCTTTATCTCTAACTCCTTTTGGCTTTACTTCTGGCCAGGCAGTCAAACCGACTTCATTGAAAATATTTTTATCGAGATTTTTGCTGATCATTAAACATAACTGCAATTCGGATTCGGTTAGCTTGCCAGAGGTGCTAAATCCAGGCACAGAGTTTTTTTGGACCAAAGCATGAAATTCTTGATCAGAAACAACCTGAGCATTTTTATCGAGCAGCTTGATTAAAGCATTAGTTGTTTGCTGGAATGAAACTAGAGTTGGCCGGTTTACTGACCAAAAGGAATGGAAGTCATCATTTTCCTGAAAGCGGGCAAGTTCGTTGCTTAAGGTTAGCAAAAATACTAAAGAGGAATTAATAACATTGTCTCCTTGCTGACCGCTGAAGGATTGGAACATATCGCGCTCGCGGATAATGCCGCCGTGCTCGTTAAGAATGTCTTTTGCGAGAACAATGTATTGCTTAACTTCGTTGCTGTCTTGAGCAACATGAGAAAGTTGGGAGAGGGTGGATTCTTCAATCTGTCGGACTCGTTCTCGGGTAATGCTGTAGCTTGCACCAATTGATTCCAAGGTTTCCTTTTTCCCGGTCTTTAACCCAAAGCGTCGGGAGATGATGTCCTTGTTTCGAGGTGAGCAGTGCTTAAGAAGCTCAGCAACGGTCTTTTTGATTGATTGAGAATTTGTTGGCATATCTGATGGTTGTACCCCCTCCACTGAGTATCAGTACAAAAGCATTATAAAATATTTATTTAAAATGGTCAATCCCGCCCTTGAGAATCCCCTAAGCTAGCCGAGATTCTCTTCTTCAAGTGACTATACGTGCTGCCAAATTCCTTTAACATGCTCTCTCGTTTTTTGGCATCTTTATCTGACAAGTAGCACTCGTAATATATTAATCTTGCTGGTAAAAACTTTTTTGTGTAAATACTTTGTCCCTTATTATGTTCTTGCAATCTTTTCTTGAGATCACTCGTAAATCCTATGTACAATGTTTGATTCTGCATCTGTAATACATATACATAGAACATAATGGATTCTCAAGAGCGGGATCAACTCCCACAAGGCTACCTCTTATCCACCCACCAAACAAGCAATGGTGCTGCTACGAATATAGATGAATAAGCTCCAAGGAATATACCTATAATCAGCGCGAGGGAGAAATACTTAATACTCTCGCCGCCAAAGAAGTAGATAGCAAACAGGGATAATAATACTGTAAATACCGTATTGAGAGAACGAGTCAAGGTTTGCATGACACTTCGGTGCACTACGGCGCCAAAATTTTCTCTAGATCCCCCGCGGATAATATTCTCTCGCACTCTATCAAAAATAACGACTGTATCTGACACTGAAAACCCTAAAATAGTAAGCGCGGCAGCTACGAATACGCCACTGATCTCGATCCCGTAATAATGCCCGAGGATCGCGAACACGCCAACCGGAATTATCACATCGTGCATCAAAGCCACAATAGCTGCAACACCCATTTTCCATGGAGAAGCTGCTCGAGCCAACTTTCTAAACACAAATGCAATGTAGATGATAATACCCAGCAATACAAGAATGATCGCTATCAAGCTCTTATGCTTTAACTCGCTTCCAATGGCTGGCCCCACTGAACTGAACTGTTTTTCTTGTGCTCCAGCTTGGGGGAAATTACTCTTTAGAGCATTGAGCGCTTGCTGGTGTTGAGCTTCAGACAGCTCGTTCGTGCGAACGATTAAACCCTTATCACCGACTGCACTCGAAACTGCTCCTGGAAAGTCTTTAAGGGCATTCTGAAGATCAGTAATAGGAGGGCGGTTTGCAAACTGAACCTCCATGACGCTTCCGCCTTTAAAATCCACACCTAGTTTCAATCCAAATATTCCCGTAGCTGCAATAGAAAGCAGCATCAGAGAAATGGAGAACCAGAACATAAATGTATATACTTTTGGCATATTATCGGAATAATCGTTTCTTTGATTCAAACCATGGTCCGCTTACCAAGCGCAAGAAGGACCTAGTAACAATGGTTGCGGTAAATAAACTGGTTAATACTCCAACGCCAAGGGTGAGCGCAAATCCTTTTACAATTGAAGTCGTTGCGGCATAAAGCACTACTGCGCCAATCAAAGTAGTCACGTGGCTATCTCGAACTGAAAGCCAGGCGCGAGAAAATCCTTCTCGCATAGAATTCTGGAGAGACTTTCCATCTCGCAGCTCTTCTTTCATACGGGCAAATATCAAAATGTTTGCGTCTACCGCCATACCAAGCGATAAGATAAATCCTGCGATACCCGACAAGGTTAAAGTAACTGGAATCAATTTATAGAATGCCAACACCACCAAAACATAAATCAACAAGGCAATAACCGAAATTATGCCAGGCAATCTGTAAAATAGAATCATAAATATGGCCACGAATAATAAACCATACAATCCGGCTTTCAAACTCTTATTCAAAGATTCAGCGCCAAGCGAAGCGCCAATGGTCTGCTGGCTAACCAATCGAATTGGTACTGGCAGCGCGCCCGAGTTCAAACGATTAGCCAAAATTTTTGCTTCATCAGGAGTAAAGTTGCCCGTGATAACTGCATTGCCATCTAAAATTGCGCTCTGAACGGTAGGCGTTGAAATAGGAACTCCATCAAGATAGATTGCTACAGTTTTTCCAATATTATTTTGGGTGATCTGGCCAAAAAGTTTTGCGCCCGCGTCATTTAGTACAAGTTTTACTTGGGGCGAAAATGACTGACTAGTAAATACCACTTGAGCTGATTTTAATTGTGAACCATCTAAACCAGATGACTGATAACATGGATCAGCGCCAAATTGAAGAAGAACCTGAATTAAACTTTGAGTGTTTCCCGGAGCACATAGCAAATCCGCAGTAACTCCCTGCGCCTGGGCGCCTAATTTTTGTTTGATGATTGCATCGCCTTGAGCTCGAGGGAGCATGGTCTTAAATTCCAAAAATGGCGTCTCTCCAATCAGCTTGATTGCCTGGTTTACATCTTTAATACCAGCCAGATCAATAATCAATTGGTCTGAACCGTTTACTTCTACTACAGGTTCAGAAACACCAAACAAATTTACGCGGCGCTCTACAACATCGCGGATTCCATCCATAGCATCTGACTTTGTTCCCTGAATTTTAGAAAGGTCAGCTTGGTACACAAGATGAGTTCCGCCAAGAAGATCTAATCCAAGCCTAAATGGCACAACTGGTACGTGTGCTATGTGACGAGAAAACCTTGCATTAGCCTTATCGATTCCTTTATTAATCCATTCAGGGGCGACAAAAAGAACGAGCAGTAATGAACCAACAATAATAGTTGCGAGAAGTAATTTACTTCGCATAGTGATGAAGAGATTGAAACATAATACCTATTTTAAGTCAAACAAAATATCCCCTCACGGGGACATTTTGTTTTGACTACTTGGCTGAAGAGTCGTCAGACACTGCGTCTGAACCCATCTCTGCTTCTGCTGAAGTTTTATTTTCTTCAGATACTGCAGAACCGCAGTTGGTGCAGGTACCGATAGCTTCTTGCTCGGTTCCGCAATTTGGACACTTGTACATTTTTTACTTCTTGCCAGCCAAACAATTTATTAAAATCATTTCGCCAGAATTATTGATAAAACTATTATAACACATCTTCTATTTATTGCCTAGTGATCTACAAAATTAACACCGATTTTGAGAGCTTCAACATAGCTTGGAATCGTGGAGAAGAGAGGTTGTGGAAAATTATCCATTTCATACCATGCCCAAGATTCCACACGATCTGGTTCCATAACTTTTGGTTCACCGCTTTTCCAATCTGCAATCAAGCCAATATTAACGTAGTGCTTCGGGGCATAGGTTTTTAAGTTTGATAAAATAAGAAATCTAATATTCTCTACATCCA
>JAIFWG010000029.1 GCA_019662005.1 Candidatus Parcubacteria bacterium | reverse complement strand
GGACATATGCGATGTTGGTAAGTGTCTGGTTTGTTGCAATTCCTCGGTTAACTGTGGCATTGAATCTGATAGTTGCCTGTTGGCTGTATACAGAACCAATGTTTACGCCGCCACTGACAATACCATCACCAATGATTGTACCGTTTAAGCTTGTGGTGTTTGGTACGTAAGTTAATCCTGCTGGTAATTGGTCGCTTACAACAACATTGTTGAGGTAAGAATTGTTCTGGCCATTTACAATCACAACGAATTCGAGCGTATCACCAAGCTGAGCACTGAACGAAGTTTGGTTAGCAGTTTGACCTCGGCTGATGTCTTTTCCATATTTACTGATTGCCATTATGTAGCCAGGAGTTGGAGTTGGTGTAACGTTCTGATTTACATTCACAAAAGCTGTATCAGAAACTGGAGACATATTATCAGCATACAAAGTTGCAGTATTTGTAAGAGTGCTGAATCCATATCCAGAATTTACAGTAGCTCTGAAGTTAATAGTAGCATTGTTTGCGTTTGATAATGTTCCGAGGTTTAAACCGCTAGAAATAATACCATCGCCTACAAAAGAACCGTTAAGTCGAGCTGATCCGCTGACAAATTGCAATCCGGATGGCAAAGCATCAACAACTCGAGCATTAGTTACATATCCATTTCCGCCATTTACTACTGCGCCTGCATTAATAGTGAACTCAACTGTGTCGCCATTATTAGCAGAGGCATAATCAGCATTGTTTGTGTTGGAACTTACATTTCGAACTAACTTAGAAAGTGTAAGGTAAGAGTTTGGAACTGGATTTGGAGTAAAGGTCGGTGTAGGAGTTGGATTTGGGGTAGGGTTGGTTATAACAGTAACGTTGAAAGTCGCAATACTATTGCAGAGCAATATAACTGTGGTTGGGGCAATAAGCACTACGCTGTTGTTGCTGTTTGTTACATTAACGTTATAGGTACCAGAAGCCTGATTAGTAAAGGTGTGGTTACCAGTAGCATTTAATGAACCGCCAGGACCATTAAGAGTGTAGCCGATCTGTTGGCTGTTGGTATTGATAGTGATTGTTCCACTATTGCATGGAGCTGGGGTTGGGTTTGGGGTAGGTGTAGGAGAATTTGTTGGTGTTGGAGTAGGGTTAGGTGTCGGTGTGGGTGTTGGATTTGGAGTTGGAGTAGGTGTTGGATTTGGAGTTGGAGTAGGTGTTGGATTTGGAGTTGGTGTAGGTGTAGGAGTTCGAGCGACACATGCTGAAGTATCTACGAATTTACGATTATCGAATAACATATTCTGACCACTCTGTATGTCTCGCGCGACAACCCAAATTTCGTGTGATCGGCCATCCTTTAAGTTAGATGGGAAGAAAATCGTAAACCCATGATTACCACTGATTCCATATGCGGCATTTACATCTGGTCTTAGGCCAGTTGTTGCTCCAGAGAAAATCTTACTTCCGATACCTTCGGGTCCATCAGCAAAAATTTCAACGTTAACTGATTGGTTAGGAGCATCAGGATCTAAAGCCCAACCACCAATAATATCGCAGTTAGCAGCATCAAATGTTCCGATTGGTCGGTTATTTGGTATTGGGGTATGAGTAGGTACTGGAGTTGGAGCAGGGGAATGGGTTGGTACCGGTGTATGAGTAGGTACCGGTGTGTGTGTAGGTGCTGGGGTTCCCATAGGAACGAAGACACACAATTTATCATTGCGGCCAAAGTCGTATGCCAATGCTACCGGCTCATAAATAGGAACCTGTAATACTGGTCCGCGAAACAAGTCTAATTGAAAGTGACAGTCTGGAACTCGAACCTGAAATACAATAGATTGATTTGGTTCTAAGCGAGCAGTCTGAGAATCATACAAACGCTGAGCATCTCTAGGATCTGGAGAAAAGTTAGGCATCTGATACGATGCAAAACCGACATCAAATGAACAGTTAGGAGAAGGATTTTCTACTTTAGCAAGAGCAGTACCCGTTGACTCTCCGTTATTAATAATGGTACCTCGCAAGATGCCAGCAGCTTGAGTGCTGCAGCCATCGTCTGATCCCCTAGCAAACTGGATACTTGAAAATATCACCGAGAAACTAAGTATAAAAACAAGTGATGTTTTTCCTAAAGTGCGGCCGTATTTGTTTATAATTTGTGACATATTGTTACGAATTTTATTATTTAAAACGATATTAGTGTGTATTCTATATATGAATATTATATGAAATTTTATTCATTTTGTCAAGCCCCTTATGGCTGAAGGTTGGCAGTTATCACAATGCGGCCAGAATCAGTTCCAACTGGCCAGCAGCTTGATAAAATCAAGTCCCCGGCTACTCCCTGGGTCATAATTTGCTGAACGGAACCTTTAACCTTAGATTGCACGAAATATGTGTATTCTACTCCCCCATAATCAATCACAATTAGGTCTCCTTGGTTTAGTTTGTCTAACAATGAGAAAATAGCAGAATACTTGGTCCATGGAGGATTTGAGGATGAATGGCCCACAATTACAGTTGTTCCTGATTGTCCAGGCATTGCCGAACCAGGGTACAATGCTACCCCATCTTTAAGCACTGATAAAATAGCGTTATCTTCGTCAGAGCTAGGCTGAAGAATAGGTGCTTCTACGTGGATTTTATCAATACGAATAATACTTTCTTGTGTTGGAGCTGCTTTGATCAACCCGCCAGAACCGAAGTCGGCAGGATGGCTCTCATAACCATACAAAGCTCGGTATTGAGTGGTTAATTGTTCATTGTGACTTTCGTCTGATTCAGTCGCATACTTGGCATGAGATATAAGACCAGGGGCGTTAATAGCAACCATAAGGAATGCAAAAGAAGATCCAAAAACTGCCAATGTTGGCCATATCTTTTTTTGAACTACTTGGGTTGGTTGATATTGAGTTGATTCCATAAAATTTAGGTCTCTCATGTCTGGTTTTAACGCCAGAAAGATGAAGATCTTATTGGGTTAGGATGATTGGGCCTTTATCTGTAATAGCGATAGTGTGCTCGGCATGGGCCACTAGCTTCCCATCCGCTGTTAGGTAAGCCAAGCTGTCGGAAGATTCTTTAGTTCTCCAGTCACCTTCCATCACCATTGGTTCGATTGCGATAACCATACCTGGAACAAGCACTGGGCCATGCCCAGATTTGCCATAGTTTGGAACTTCTGGCTCTTCGTGAAGCTTTCTGCCGATACCATGTCCGATTAAATCTCGCGGAACATCAAAACCTTTTGATTTCACGTATTTGTGGATCGCGGCACCAACATCACCAAGAGTGTTTCCTGGTTGTGCTTCATTGATTCCAATCTCTAAAGCCCGTTCAGCCGCTTCGGCCAACTTACTGCCTCGAGAATTTTTGCCAATGATAACAGTTGCTGCAGTATCTGTATGGAAACCTTTATAAAATAATCCGGCATCTATCTTTAGAACGTCTCCGTCTTTGAGAATACGAGATGATGGCTCACCGTGAACGATCTCGTCATTAATGGAGGTGCAGATCGCTGCTGGAAATTCATTATCTAAAAATGACGGAGTTGCTCCGTATGAGGCGATACGCTCGCGAGCGAGCGTATCGAGGTCAAGAGTGGTGATCCCCGCTTTAGCTGCTCCGACTAATTCTTTGAGCACCTTTGCGAGAATCGCACCGCCTTCTTGCATTATTTTAATTTCTTTTGAGGTCTTTAGGTTCACCATAGTTTATTTAGGATGTCCCGGTGAACATCTTCGATACTCTGTTCACCATTCACTTCTATTATATTATAACCTTTTTTGGTCATAAAGTCAATAACAGGCATCGTGCGTGTAAAATGCTCTTTATAGCGGGCTTTTATGGTATCTGGCTTGTCTAAAATGCGAGTTTCTAGCTCGCTTCCATCCTTTGGGCAAGTGGTGATATTTTTGAATTCTGGGAAGTTGGGTATGGGATGTCGGTTGGCTTTACAGATACGCCTATTTAAACTGCGGTCCATAGCTACCTCTTCGCTTAGTGATAATGAAATTATCTTAATATTTTCTTTTCCATAATTTTTTTCAAAAAATTCTAATTCCTCTCCGGCCTCTTCTTCAGTTCTAAAAGCACTAGAAAGCACAATGCCATCCTTTCGATCAGCAATTTCTTTCATTGTCCCAACAATCCATTTAACAACCACCTTTGGATTGATCCACTGGCCCGCAAGATAAGCTTTTTTTGCATCCACAACTTCTGGATCTTCTGGGTCATTTTTAAATTTTTCTTCTATAATTTTAGAATTTTCTAAATGTACCAAACCCAACTCTTCAGATAACAGTTCTGCTTGAGTTCCTTTCCCTGATGCTACTGGCCCAATTAATCCGACTGCCCAAAATCGTGGTTCGTTTGTCATTGAACTATAATAGCAATTTTTTAAAAACAAAAAAGACCTTATCGGTCTTTTGGTTTCATTTCTTTTTTCATTGACTCAATTAGAGGTCGTGTAAGTGTGGGATGGGGACATGTTTTCCAATCCAGCCAGCGCTCTATCGTTGGAACAGCCTGAAGTAAAGAGTCTGCAACCGCCTTTACGCCTCCTCGAAAGGCAACGTATTCTGTTAAAACTTTAACGAACTCTTCTTGAAGAAGTTCAGGCACATCAATGAACTGCCCAATATAATAAAGTAATTTTATAGAAACGTCAATAAAAACAGCCCCCGCATTGCGGGGGCTGTTTTTTAGAGTTAGTACTCGTACATACTTAATTGAGCGTCAACTTGTTTCATAATTTCCAGCGCCACAGAGACCACAATCAGTACAGAGGTTCCACCAACCGCAAAGTCCGTGATTTGTGTTGAGCCTTGAACGATGTTTGGCAATACTGCGATTAATCCCAAGAAGATTGCACCGACCAATGTAACACGATTTAAAAGGTGATATAAAAATTGAGCAGTAGAAGGACCTGGACGAATACCTGGAACATAGCCACCTTGTTTTTGAATATTTTCAGAGACTGATTTTGGATCAAAAGTTACTGCGGTATAGAAATATGTAAACAAGAAGACTAGGAAAAAGTATGCCAATGAATAGCCAAGATGACCTGGCTGTAAAACTCGGCTTAAGTAAGTGGCAATACTTGAAACTACTGGAATATGCGTGCCGACCAGTAAGTTTGCTACCAATCCAGGAAACAACAATAATGACAAGGCGAAGATAATAGGAATTACTCCAGCATTATTGATTCGCATCGGCAAATAAGTTGAGACGCCGCCATAGACTTTCATTCCCCTGACCCTGCGAGCATAGTTTACGGGGATGTTGCGTTGCGCTTCAGAAATATAAATAGTACCAGCGATAACAATAAGAGCCACAAGCGCGAATCCTAGATAGCTAAAGAATAAACTAGAATTATATTTAAATAATGCCTGCTGAAAACTAGTTGGAAACTGAGATACGATGCCAGCCAAGATTAAAATAGAAACACCATTACCTATATTTTTTTCTGAAATTAACTCGCCTAGCCACATCAAAAATACACTGCCGGCCACAATAAGAGTTAGCACTGTAATCCAATCTATGGGCGACAAGAATCCTAGGACTTGTTGTCGTTGCAATAACTTTAAAAAGCCAAAACCTTGCAAGATAGCCAAGGGCACTGTTAATAATCTAGAGTATTGATTGAATCTGGCTCGGCCCGCTTCTCCTTCGTATTTATAGATCTGTTCCAATGTAGGAAAAATCATAGTTAGCAACTGCATAATAATCGAAGCAGAAATATATGGACCCAGCCCAAGCATTGCAATTGAAAATTGCGATAAAGACCCACCAGTAAAGGAGCTCAATAACCCAAAAAACTGGTTATTGGCAAAGAATTGGGCCAATGCTGTAGTATCAATGCCAGGGATAGGAATATTTGAGATAAGTCGAGAAACAACCAATAAAAAAAGAACAAACAAAATCTTGTTTCTTAATTCTTTCTTTTTAAATATTTGCAGAAACTTATTCATGTATAGTACCGCCTGCTTTAGCTATTTTATCTTTAGCCGACTGCGAAAATACGAATCCTTTAAACGAGAGTTTCTTTTTTAATTCACCACCGCCTAGTATTTTAATACCAGATTGAGCGGATGAAACAATACCTGCATCCACTAATGCTTCCGGGGTAACCTCTTGTCCTTCTGAAAATTTATTCAATGCTTCAAGATTAATTGGGAAAGATTTTGAATGTCGCAGCTGATAAAAACGGTGTTTGGCGTGAGGGCGGCTTGAGCCTGGCTTCTTTGAAGCACCTCTCTGCTTTGGGAACAACTGCCAAATTCGATTATCACCACCTCGAAAACCTGGCTTAACACCAGCTCCAGCTCGGGACTTCTGTCCTTTGGTTCCTTTTCCAGAAAAAGTACCGCGCTTACCGCCTCGGCCAACTCGTTTGGCTTTTTTCCGTGGAGTATATGATTGTAGTTGATGAAGATTCATATTATTGGATAGATAACTTCTTAAATGCCTCTAAGGTTGCCATCGCGATATTGATTTTATTATTTGTACGCTCAATTAGCTTTCCTGTGAGACCAGTAATACCAGCAAGTTTAGCTACAACGCGGACTGGACCTCCTGCTTTAACACCACCATGGGCAGGTTTTAAGATTACAACGGCGCTATTATATTTAGCTTCAACTTGGTGACGGATAGTACCTTTGACCAAGGGGATGGTCATAACGTTCTTTCGAGCCTGGTTAAAGGCCTTCTGAACTGATTGAGCGACATCTTTACCTTTAGCCATTCCAACACCAACACGACCTTTTCCATCTCCAATAACGATAGTTGCTCGGAAGCTAAATCTTTTACCGCCTTTTGTAACACGAGATACGCGAGCAATATCAAGCACCTTTTGATCAAACTCAGCCTTTGGTCGCTCTCCGCGATCTTGTCCGCCTCGACGAGGTCCACCACGGCCTTGCCCCCTGCCACGGCCACCAAAACCACCCCGGCCGCCCATAGGTGGTCGTGTGTCTTTGCTTGGTTCAGGAGCAGCTGGTTGTTGTACTGGGGTTAATGGTTCCATATATTTAAATTTTTATTCCGCTATTTCGCAATCCGTCGGCAACAGCTTTAACTCGGCCGTGATATTTAAATCCGCCTCGGTCAAATACAGCTTCGTTTATACCCTTTTCTTTCATTTGTTCTGCTACTTTTTGACCTATTGTGGTTGCGACTTCAGTCTTTGTTCCTTTGACTGCAGATTTTTTCTTTGATACAACTTTGCTACTCATAAGAGTTTTGCCGGTTGTGTCGTCGATAACTTGAACAAAGATATGCTGGTTACTTTTATAAACCGCAACACGAGGGCGGGTAGA
>JAIFWG010000028.1 GCA_019662005.1 Candidatus Parcubacteria bacterium | reverse complement strand
TGTTCAGTTGGCGTATTCAGTCTTGAAATGTCCACCGATCAAGTCGTTGATCGTTTAATTGCCATTGAGGGCAATACTAGTTTGTATCACCTTCGCACCGGAAGGTTATCGAAAGAACACCAAACAGATGTTCACGAAGCTTTAGATCGCTTAACCACGATCCCTATATTCGTAGACGACTCGGCTTCTCTTAATATTTTACAAATGCGAGCAATGGCTCGAAGGCTTCAAGCCGAGTCAGGCCACAAACTCGGTCTTTTAATTATCGATTATTTACAACTGATGGTTCCGAGAAAAGATTACGCCAGCATGGTTCAGCAGGTAACTGAAATTTCCCGAGGCCTAAAAGCTCTGGCAAAAGAATTAAACCTCCCTATTATTGCTTTGTCCCAGCTTTCCCGGGCTGTGGAGCAACGAGATGGCCACAAGAGGCCTCGATTATCTGACCTAAGAGATTCGGGCTCTATCGAACAGGACGCCGACCTGGTATTATTTATTCACCGCGAAGACAAAACAAAAGATATCAGAGAAGTAAACGAAGAAGATAAAAACAAAGCCGAGCTGATTATTGCAAAACATAGAAATGGTCCAACTGGCTCGGTTGATTTTGTAATCAATCCCGACAGCTTAGAATTTACTATTCCAGACCACTTCCATAACGAAGAATACTTGGGAAGCGGTGGAGGTGATATGAGCGAGGCCTATGGCAACCTGGAAATAGAGCCGATATAAGGCGAGAGCGGCCAGCAAGTTATATATGAATCCCGAACGAGACAGCAAAAACCATGTTTTACACATATGTACTTAGAAATAAGAATAATCGTATGTATACGGGTTTTACATATGATCTACGGAAACGCTTCAAAGAGCACAATGACAAAAAATCCACTTACACAAAGTATACTGGTCCTTATGAACTGATATACTATGAATCTTGTCTAGACGAAAACGATGCTAGACAAAGAGAAAAATATCTTAAATCAGGCACTGGTAAACGTTTCCTAAAAAGCAGATTGAAGCGTTTCCTGTCTCGTACGGGATGAATCCAAAGTTTAAAAGCATAGCAAAACTGTTACAAAAGTTCCCAGGCGTTGGCCCGCGACAAGCGGCCCGTTTTGTATTGGCGTTGCTAGATAAACCAGAATCAGAACTTCAAGAACTTGGGCTTGCAATTCAAAATTTAAAAAGAGAAATCTCTTTTTGCCCGCAATGTTTTAATGTAAGCGATAACGGGCTTTGTGGAGTGTGCCATGATCCCCTGCGGGATAAAACTAAATTATTAGTAATCGAAAAAGTAACTGATTTGGATTCAATAGAAAAAACTGGTCTCTACAAAGGCCTCTACCATGTCCTGGGCGGAGCAATTAACCCCCTGGATGGTATAACTCCCCAACACTTGCATCTTCGCGAGCTAGCAAGCAGAATTAACGCCCTCACGACTGATTCAACCGTGGAGTTAATCATCGCAACAAACCCAAACACTCAGGGCGAGACTACTGCTCTCTACTTGCGAGATCAATTCGACAATCAGCCGAGTCTAACCATTACTCGTCTTGGCCGCGGATTAGCTTCCGGCTCGCACCTAGAATACGCCGACGAACTCACCGTCAAACACGCTTTGGATTATAGAAAATAATCGCCGCGTTGCAACGCGGCGATTTAGTTTATGTCTTTGGGATTATTATATTCTTTGAACTTTATAAAAATTATTTCCTCATATTTTAATACGCCTTCAGAGGACATGATTGTATCACAATCCGCTTGTACCTCATGGAGCATTACTTCAAGATCCTCGCCGTTACCAGCGAAAGAACCAGCCGAAGCATTTTGGAAAATTTCATTCGGAGATAAAAAGTCATCTTCTCGGATTGGAATCTGCACAACCAGAGATCCATTCCTCGCAGTAGATTCTGGTACGGTTCCAATTAGACCAGTGATGTATCCGCAGACCTGCAGGAGTGTCATTGTTTTGCCTTCGAGATGAGAGGCAAGAAATTCTAATTTAACCTGATTTTTAAAGGACAACTTGCAATATTTGTTTGATTTAAACGGACTATATAAATGTAAACGAGCAGAATAGTCGGTATTATCTGCCTCTATGAACTCTTCGTCATCCTCATAGTATTCCTCCTCCCAATCAGGATGCATAGTGGTTAAGGGGAATATACAAACTTTTTTAAATTAAATCAAAGCCCACCTTTGGAGAGGCGGGCTAATTTAAATTCTTCCGGACATATTGTTTAACTTTTACAAATGGAATTCTCTCATATTCTGAAGCTGCTTCGTAAGCGTCTTCTCCCTGAAGCATCTCTTCTAGAGATACGCAGCCATCAGTATTAAAAGCATCAGTAGGGGCCTCCTCGAGAATCTGCTCGGCAGACTTGCTTTTACACTTTGGTACATATAAAAATATTGTGTCTCCTTGCAACTGATAATTCAAAAATTTAATTGGAATAGATCCAATAAAGTTAACTATTTCTCCCCAACTTAACGTTCTATTAGAACTAATTTGAAAATCTTCTAGATCGTGTGCTTTCTGCGCCAGGTAAATTTGAAGGGGTTGGATTAACTCCAGATTATCTCTTGGCAGGAAGGGGCTATAGACATGCCAGCCAGAATCCATGTTAAGGCACTAAGGCAATCCTAGCAAATGAATTAAAAATCTCCACTTAACTGTGGAGATTTTTAGACGGAGATTTTTGTGATCTGGACTTTAGTATATGGCTGACGATGACCTTTCTTTTTGCGTTGACGAGTTTTTGACTTATATCGGAAAACCATCTTTTTATCGCCTTTGGCATCTTCTAGAACCTTTGCTGTAACTTGAGCGCCAGAAACCATTGGCTTACCGAGAGTGACTTTTTCGCCATCAGACATTAGTAAAATTTGGTCAAAAAGAACCTCTCCGTTTTGAGATGAAAGCTTTTCAACTTCCAATACGTCGCCTTCGGCGACTTTGTATTGTTTTCCTCCAGTTTTAATAATGGCAAACATTGTATGTATATATTAGCTTATTTATAACAATTTGGCAAGGGATACAAAACCGGCTATGTGCCGGTCTATTCAAAAGGGAAGCTCATATAGATTGCCCAGTCCTTTATTTTAATCTTTTTATTCTGTCTGATAATGATCCGATCTATTTCAGATTGGATACCAGAAAGAGTTTTAGATCTTAGTTTAAAGAACAAGCTTCTTTTTCTGCAGATAAGTTCCAGCACAAACTGGGGTCTCATCGGCCGATCCAGCCCTTATCTAGTGAGGGGTTTGTATCATATATCACAAACTCCTGGTCAGATCCGACGAGCTGTATATTCCTGCGCAGCAGTCCAGCAGTCTTATCAAACTGCCGCTTGGCATCCTGAATAGAAGCATTATAGAGACGAGAGGTCATGAACCAACGTTCTTTATTTCCAGTCCGAAGCAGATTCTGACTTAGTGCCAGGTTAAAGTGTTGCGCCAGAACAGATATTAAGTCTCTTTGAGATGCTTTAATATCTAACTTGTAATGGCATTCCATATAGCGGCTAGGCGATGTCTGCATACCAGGGATAAGATTCACAACATCTTTTAATGGACACTCGAGCTTGGTTCGCAGGATGGTAAACTTCTTAGCCAAGATTTCTTTCTCAAGCTTCTGAACCTGATAATAATTTTGCCGATCAAGAGGTTGATCAAACTGATATGCAAGCATTAATTGTAGCGGATGATCGCCACGGCTAAGCTTAATTAAGAGGGGCGAGATATCCCGTTCTTTGCAAAAACCTTCCCATTCACTTTGACGGTCAGTTTCTTGAACTGTGACATGAGCCTCAAACAACATTGTAATGAACTTGAAGGAACCATAGCATGCAAGCTCACTCACGCAATGTTGATAAATAAAAGTCGCGCCTCGGAAGGCGCGACAAAGTGATATGAGGTGCAAGGATTTGCAGGGGGAGCGTGCTTGCGAGGATCAGCTACACCCGGCTGGTGGTACGTTGGGCGGAGCTGGTCGGGCTCGAGATGAGCTGGAAGGGTCCATCGCCTTCGATGCGTTCGATGATCTGGGACCCGCCCTTGAAGGTCAACCGGCCTTCACGAGCAGAGACTTCGACACCGGTGTCCTGCTTGCCACGGACCACCAGCTTGACTCCCTGACCCTCCTCGACGAGCACTTCCTTAAAGTGGTTCATACCCTGACCTCCTACCTGCAATAAATTAGAGTGCACCCCGCACTCTATTCTTCTACAGCTTAAATTATTTTAATGAATAGATTATGAAAAATAAAAAACTGGATAAATTTCAAATTTATGGTAAAATAACTTCATGATGGCCCTGTCGTCTAGCCCGGTCTAGGACATTAGATTCTCATTCTAAGAACACGGGTTCAAATCCCGTCGGGGCTGCAGTAGCAAACTAAAATACTCCCGACGGAGTATTTTAGTTTGCTATGTACCTAACAGACAGGATTTGAACAGCGCTTCGCGAAGTTCTCACTCAGCACCAATCCTCGCTTCGCTCGGAGCACGCTCGCTAGACCTACTGGTCATAGACGCTCGCTGTGCTTCGTGGTTGGAGTAAAGCAGTTTACTCCAACCGCCGTCGGGGCTGCAAATCGGCATTTTATTGACAAAGCTAAAAAATCAGGGTAGTTTTATTCATCTTTTACATATGCTTCCCTATATATTTGCGGTATCGCTTTTAGTATTTGTTGCCTACTTATTTAAGATTCTCGTGCTTACGAATATTCTCGAGGGGAGAAAGAAACTAATCCTTCTTAGAAATCCATCGGCGTGGGACCTGGCAGATGAAAACAATCCATATACCGGTTGGTCATGGATGGTCTATTGTCTAAACCTTGAAGGAAAATTAAGGCCGTATGAGAAGACTTACTCAAGGGCCTGGATGATTGGTTCCACAACCCAAGAACTCTGGGAAATTCATAAAGCCGTTCATCGCTGGTATATAACCAAGTTGCTTGAAGCCTTTCAGCGAGGAGAACATATCTTTAATAGAAGAAACCTGGCCGGCTATTTAGAAGAAGCTGGCTGCGATCTTATAGACTTAGGCATCACAGAAAAAGAATTTAAGGATCTTCAGAAAAAAATTCTTCTCGAGATTATAGTCGAAGCAATAAAAGATTATCAAAAAACAGATAACTCATTTCATCTGCTTGCCCTTCGTCCATACTTTGAAGATGCTGATGTGGCGGACCTAAAACATTGTGAGCTTAGGGTGGTAACAGAAGACTTAAATTTGGACTATGTAGGATATGCGACTTTAGAGTATGCCGCAAGTAAATTTATGGAAAAAGCACCCGCAAACTAGTTATGGACTGTAATACAGTCCTTTTTTGTTAATTGACAAAATGGGTATTTTTGTGTTATAATTAAAGGATAGGAGGCATATGAGTTTCTGGTATCGCATGGCGATTCTCGTGAGCTTCGGACTATTCGTTCTTTCAATTATCATCGCTGCAAGCAACATCGTCATCAAGGCGCGCGGCTGTTCGCAGGCGCGCGCCGAACTCGGGCTCTGCCCGCAGGAGTGAAGATGAGATACGGAAAAATCGCACTTATCGGGATTGGCGTTGCCTGTCAGATGGGGGCGCTCTACGCCGGACTGCACGACCACAACATCGCCGGCACGATGTCACTGGGTCTGACAGCGTTTGGAACGATGCTCGTGGCTGCTCTCAGCGAGAGCCTCACCCAGAGTTTCTAGCCCGCAACGACGGTGCCGACAAAAAGGCCCGAGCGTGACGCGGGCCTTTTTGTTTATACTATTTTGACAACCACTTAGTTCCCTGCCTGACTAGCAGGTCTTTTTTCATTTGAGGTTCAGCCATTATTTCTTCGACTATCTTTTCCATACGCATTCCTTGAGAACCTTTTACAAGAACGATATCTCTCTCTTGAATAAGTTCCTGAACTTTAAGTTTTGCATCCATTGAAGTTGTAAAAGTGTAAATATTTTCTTTAGCTATCTGATCAGAAGCACCTTCGGCGATAAATTTGGATCGATCGCCGACACAAACCAATACATTGGCAATATTCCCGGCAATAGTTCCAACTTCTTGGTGAGCCTTGATGGTATGTTCTCCAAGTTCGAGCATGTCTCCCAAAACAATAACTTTGCGTTTTGGCGAAGCTTTTATTGTTTCTAATGCTAGGAATGTCGATGCGGGTGAAGCATTGTACGTATCATCAATAATTATTGAATTTTTAATACCTCTTAATATTCTAAGTCTGCCTTTTGGGCCGTGGTAGCTTTCCAGAGCTTGGCTAACAGAATTTATATTTATTCCGTAGGTGCCGGCAACCGCCGCCGCTGCGGCGGCGGAGTAAGCTTGTGATCGGCCCAAAGAGCCGCTTATTTTTAGTTCTGCAGTTTCAGAACCATGACTCAATTTAAACCCGACTCCAAGCGGTGTGCCATTTTCATCAAACCTATTTTCAAAATCACTAATTTTAAAACTCGATCCTTCGTCAAAGCCGTAAGTAAGCACTGGCGCTTTGGTACCCTGTTTCATATCAAGGACTCGATCATCATCGTGATTTAATATTGCGTAACTCTTTTCGTCTAAGTGTCTAACCACATGTGATTTTTCATCGGCTAAGTTTTGAGCATCTTTAAAAAACTCAATATGCACTGGCGTATCTCCAACAGCGGTAACTACTCCAACATGAGGTTTAAATCTTTTGACCAATCTTTTAATATCTCCGGGGTGATCAGCGCCATATTCTAAAACCAATACCTCTGGGTAATCCTGTTCGATAAATAAATTAAAAAATGATGCAATTATTACTCTAGCCCAAAATCCAATTGAGTTGCCGACATTATAATAATTATCTGCCCAGTCTCCTAAAATTGTGAGGGGTACGCCGAATTCATTATTTAAATTCCCCTTCCCTGATCTAATCTTTTTGTAATGGGACAATACCGAAGCAATAGCCTCTTTGGTAGAAGTTTTGCCAACATTACCAGTTACGGCAACAATCTGCGGTTTATAAATCCTAAGATACATTCCTGCCAGAATGTTTAGCTTCCAAACAATAATTTTTTTAATCAGTTCTTTCATATTTCATTACTGTCTTTTCTCCTAATTCTCTAAATTTACCTTTTCCATACGTTTTTTCAATCAGACGAGCAACCGGTAAAAGTCGGCCACTCAATGCCGCCTTTGCAAATAATGTGAATACTTCTTCCGGTGACTGGAATTCTGTCTTATTTTTTTCATATAAATCCTCCGCCAACTGATTAAACTTTGCTCTGTATCCAGCATAGGGATAAGCTATCCACGAATACCTAGTTCCATCCGAGGTCTTTTCTTTTTGAAGTACGCCTGCTACCTCTCTGGCCATTTTAGGATTAGGACCGTCTTTATTAATAAAATTTCTAATGACCAGGTCTTTCTCTTCAATTTCTTCTTTAAGTTCTGGAAGCTCTCTAAAAAATTCCTGATCAAATCTTATTTCCAATTCGGTAATAATTGCTTCATTAACGTCATCCTTCCC
>JAIFWG010000081.1 GCA_019662005.1 Candidatus Parcubacteria bacterium | reverse complement strand
TCCTGACAAAGGGTATCAATTATTTGGGATTCTATATCTTAACCCCGAACACTACACTAGATCAGATGCTGGTAGGCTCAGCCGTCATACTAGTCTGGTATCTTTTCAACTTAAGAAAAGTTGAATTGTTATTCTGGTCTGTTGGCATATTAACAAACTGTTTTGTTGTTTTTCTTAATAGAAATAGGATGCCGGTAACAGCAGACTTCTACTTGTCAGCTGATAAGCAACAAAAATACGTTACCCTGGACAGCCAGACAAAATTGCCTTACCTGGGAGATATAATACGCATACCATCGCCAGAAGGAAGTATGCATTTTATATCTATTGGTGACATAGCTATCTACAGTGCAGTAATATTATTTTTTTGTAAGTTTTTTTACTTCTATTACCACAATCGTTCAGAAGAATAAACCGGCCTATAGGCCGGCTTTATTATAAAATCTTATGTTCTTGGAGCCAACGGAGTTTAACCATGTAACCTTTGGTTTCAGTCGCGAGTCCGCCTTTTATTGGCAGCAAAGCATTGACCCAGTCACTGATTCCTGCTTTTAGAAAAGCTTTCAGGGAATTAGTCACCCGTGCTGGCTTGCCGTTATAAGAAGCGGCTAAGTATTCCTCTAACCGAGGGTCACTCAAAACTTGAGATCCATAACTGTTTATCAACCCGACTAAGTTATAATCGTATAAAAGCACTGCGGCCTTAGCAGAGTTTACATGATCGCGAGATCCGGCTTTAAAATCTGGAATTAATTCAGCTTGAGGATATGTTTTCACCAAACTATTGTAAGTTGGTTTAGTAAATTGATACAAACCGCATGCGGCTTGGCCGCTGCATGTTGCGTTATATGCAGCTTGTTTGTTTGTCCCCAATAAAACCAAAACGCGATCTACGGTATTTTCTGGATCAAGCACAAACTCGCCGTAATCAGTTTGTTCAAGCAGCGGCAGTCGAGCAAAAAAGGAAACAGGTAGTTGTGGTACAGCTGCTACTGATGACCCAGAGAATGATCTAGACATGACATTTTTTTGTCTTAAATCATTTATTGCAGCCTCTGCTATTTGGTTTAGGTATTCCTCACCAGCTTTTATTAACTCTGGTTTATGCAAATCTGGAGAATACGGAGAATAAACAATATATTCCACTTCTGCTGGCTTGGTCACAACTTCAATTATTCTGCCTTTTTTATCTTTAACTTTTTTGATGACCGCATCTTTAATAATATTCGGGAAATTATTTTTTATAACTACATATCCGCTCGGCTGTGTGACTGTATAAGCAGTGTTCCAATAATTCCAGCGGATCCCGTTAGGACGCTCAAGCATTTCCACATGCCAGCCATTAGGGCTAGTAATCTCTCCGGCATGAAACTTAATTTTTATATATTCCAATCCCCCTGTTTGAGTGTTGAGCAACTTAAGAGCGATTTCCCGATCGGGTTCTTTAAATGTTTTAGTGGCAGTATTTGAGACGCTAATCCGACGTTCAGTAAATGGATAGCTTTTGGTCCCCACCGCTAGTGGCATAGCGAGCAAAGAATCATCTCCTTCATTTATCTTTTCTAATATGTTCCAGTTGGAGATCGGAGAAACAGAATAACTAGGCTCAATAGTAATGGTATGAGAAGACAAAAAGCCCTGAGCATGAACAGGGATGAGCCAAACAAATGCAATCAGGGCTCCAAGAGCCCTGAGCATGAACAGGGATGAGCCAAACAAATGCAATCAGGGCTCCAAGCAATATAAGAATAAAAATTAGTTTATGTAATTTACCCATAAGACCTCAATAGTATACTATACATTTTTTAATGAACCTAGTCTGATTATAACAAAAACTTTAAATAAAAAGCTCGCCGGTTAAGGCGAGCCTGCTGGCTCCGTCGCGAGAGCGACGGAGCCACGGTGTGTCTTACTTCTTGGGTTCCTCGTCTTCGAGCTTCCAGGCATGCTTCGGGTCGGGCACGAACGCCATGGCTACTGGGCCGTCCAACCCTCTATAAGAGTACCTCACGATCCAGCCCAGGGGCACCTTCATGCGAAAAGTCGCATCGCAAAACCCATTCGTAACTTTTTCCCACTGTGCCATGCCAAACCTCCTATCTCTTAAATTATACCATGAATTTCATAGGAAATCAAGAATTAGAGACTCTGTTCCAGTTGCGCGGCAACACGTTGAACTGTGTTTGCGTATGAGTTACAGGGGGCAGTTGAGCATTTAGAATTACCACTATAATAAGCTTTTGACGCCGCGATTTCTGCCGCGCGAGTCTTTCCAGTTGCGCCGCCTCGAGCAAGCTTAACAGCGGCGGCAGTAAACGCATCTTCAATATTCCAAGGATTAGCAACAGATCTGCCTACAAGGCGGGCAACCTCTGTGGCATATCCAACCCAAGTTGAAGGGATAAATTGAGCCGGACCCATTGCGCCTCCCCAGCCATATCGTCTTCCATTAACATATTGCGGGCAAGACACCGCTGTGGTGTCAGGATTTAAACCCAAAGCCGCTGTTATATTAAGAAACGGTTGAAAATCTCTTGGATTCATAATGTTGCGCCAGCTTTTTGCAGTTGGATCTTCTGCTCTGTTGCATTTACCGACATTCCTACCCAGTCCAGATTCGACTTCAAGCTCTGCG
>JAIFWG010000027.1:3438-11239 GCA_019662005.1 Candidatus Parcubacteria bacterium | reverse complement strand
GGAAACTGCAAATCGTCTCTTAATGCTTTTACAAGCGCAGCCGCCTCTTTTAATCCCACAAAGCCTGCTTCGCCTTCAGAGGTTCCCAACATCACAGCGGGGGCGCCTGCTTCTTTTGCTGCCTCAATAACTGCTTTTGCCACGTCTTCAGTCGCAAAATTAAAATGCCCGATTGCATACCCGCCTTCTCTAGCCTGTTTTAAGTAGTCATTAAGCGTCATGTGATTCTTCTAAGATTATTTTCTTTTTAAATCCTCCTCGTTCTTCTGCTTTGATTCTTTGGGTAGTCAAAACAACATCCCATTCAAAACCTTTGTGCTCTGCCGCTGCTTGTAATACTTCCAACACGTCAGCTATTTCTTCGTGGCTTTCTGATTCCAGGAATTCTGCTACCTCTTCAGTAAGTTTAACTTTTAGCTTACTCCAATATTCTTGATCATCAGCAAGTCGTATCTTATATGTTCCACCTTTCTTTTCAATTATTTCTGGAATTTTATCTCTAATCAGCTTATCGTATTTCATAATTCGATAAATCCTCCAACGATATTATCTTCAATTAGACTATTCATTTGTTCGTGGCCCATGTATTCCGAAAATATTTTGTTCCACAGCGCTTCTTGCTGATGGTACAAATATTTAATCTCGCCTTTTTTAACCAGCGACATGATCAAATCAATAATATCAAAGCTTACTAGTTTTTCTGAACCATCTTCAGCAACAAAGAAATCCCCTACATGATCTAGGCCGTGCCAATAACCAATATTAAACTGACCTTCTTCTTGGCCAAGCACTCGAGCCAAGCGTGTATAATCGTCCGCCACTCGATACCAATGTTCAGCTTCGGGGTTTACATGATGCTCGTGCAAACGAAAATCATTTGGATCATCTTTGGCTAGGTAGCGCTGCACAATCCTCCAAGCCAAATGCGGAGCTGTAGGCAAAGGACCCTCTGGCACATCGCCTCTTAGCAGAGATTGAAACTTTGGAATAAAATCCGCATCGTGAATAAATTTTCTAAAAAGACCGGTATAAAAAGGGACTTCGTGTAAGTAGTGCAGCAAAAGAGTAAACATTCGGAGCGTTTCTCCCGGCGTATCAATTGGCAACGGAATAATAAATATAACTCCAAACTCTTTTAGATGACTGACATTATGAAACTTCTTCTCTAAAAACTTTTCCGCAACCTTAAGCCATTCCTGATCAAGAATTTTAACTTCTACATCCCGGTCTTCGAAATCTTCGGGTTTTAAGTCATTGTATGCGGTTTCAAAAAACTGGTGCATCCATTCGGTGGTTTGAGTAAAGCGCAGCGCACTTACCACTCCCGCAAAACCCTGTTTATCTAAAAGTTCTTGAACTGACTGGTATCCAAAATGATCCAAAAGAGATTGGGGTTTGTATTTATCAAGCAACGAAGCAACTTTTTCTTTTTTAATAAAGAATCCTTTAGGCGGCGTAAATACCTCCAAAGCTACATCACGGATTTTTCCCGGATCTTGAGAGAGCTTTGACAGGTCAGGCTTATCAAGCAACTCAAAAAGATGTTGATCTAGATGAATCAGCTTATGGGTAAGGGTGTTATATATCTCCTCCGCGCTTGAGCTCCTGGAGAGACCGAGATCCTTAAGCACACGATCTACTTGCGTGTCGTTATCTTTTGAAATCATCTCCAAAACCCCGTGCTGACCAGTCAAAGCACCCATCTTTTGTTCCAGCTCTAATAAGGCCTCTTTTGAGGTTCCGATTATTCTAGCTAGTTTTTCATGAGCCATTGACATAAGGGTAAAAAATATGCTATAATTAATGTATAAGGTGTTGAGGCAGTTCGGCATAGAGCCGGCCCTTCAACCCGCGGGAGGACACATCTATGAAGAAAGTGACCCCCAACCCGTTCTTTCGACTCATCTGGGCACCGTGACCGTTCGGCGACTCCTGGAGATGCGGATGTTCGCCAGGGCAGGCCTGGAGAGCCTGTAACCGGTACGCATCGACAACCTTCATTGCGGGCGGGGCCTGAAGCCCCGTCCGCACCCTAACACCTTCTGGTGTTTTTTTATTGTTTAGAAACTTCTATCAATGGCCACGGGCCCCAATCGTCTTTCTTTAAAATACCAGCCTTGCCTCCATATTGAGTAACAACTGATGACGCATTAGCTGTCCCAAACTGTATCGCTTTGATAATATCGCCTGATCTTATATATTCTGCAACAAATCCAGAAGCAAAAGCATCTCCCGATCCAGTTCGCTCAACTATCGGAGAGTCAGGCACTCCGGCAGAGTACCGATTTTTACCATCCGAAACCATTACCCCGTCATGACCGCGCGTCATCACAAAAATTCCTGGCACTATTTTATCCATTTCAGCAAATATACTTTCCAAATCATTAAAATCTTTGCCCAGCAATCCAGCTGCTTCCTCCTGGTTCATAGTTACAATCGCAACCGCGCTCAATAGTGGTTTTAATTTTTCTAATCCGTGTTCAAGTTCTTTTGTTCCGGGATTAGTAGCAATTTTTACATTGTTTTTAGCTGCCCAAGCTACAGCGTTTTCAAGCAAATCGTAATGGCCGCCCAAGCTATTTAGGTATACCCAATCAGATTGAAGACTATCAAACGGAACTTGAGCTGCTGCAAAGTGCTGGCCCTCTCCTTTATATGACAAGATAGTTCTCTCGCCGCTATCTTGAACCAAAACCACTGAATAAGCTGTCATGTTATCACTATGAGATTGGAATAACGACACATCTACGCCTTCTTGTTCTAGTTCAGCAAGGATAGCTTTTCCATTAGCATCATTACCCACCACTCCCACACAAGCAGTCTTTAAATTCTGGCGCGCAAACGTAACAGCAGCATTGGTGCCTCCTCCTCCAGAGGTAAGGACAATCTTTTTGACCTCAAGTTTCGAGCCAACCGGCAAGCAGAGCGCTTCTCCAGTGGCAACTTCGGAGGTTTTTATTATTTTAAATTCTGCTGCATTAAGCAGTACATCGCGCGTAGCTGATCCGATTGTAACCACATTGTATTTAGAGTCCATTTTTTAATTCGCTTATTGCTTTTGCAGGATCTGAACTATTTTGAATGTAACTTCCTGAAACAAGAATGGATGCTCCGGCCGCAACCGCCCGGCCGGCAGTTTGGGGATTGATACCACCATCGGCAATAATTGGGATTTCTGGATAATCTGAATGAAATGAATCAATCTTGTTTAACGCCTCATCTAAAAACGTGCGCCCATAAGATCCGGGGTGCACAGTCATGAATTGAATATAATCAATCATCGGCACATATTCAAGGACGAAACCCACTTCGGTGTCTGGATTAATTACTAGCCCAGCCTTTTTGCCTCCAGCTTTGATCTCGGCCAGCAAGTCTCCAAGATCACCTTCGGATTCAGCGTGAATAAAAATTCTATCACTATTTAAATCTAGCCATTGAGGCACGTAAAGTCCGGGTTGAGTAACCATCAAATGCACATCAAAGAGCAGCGGCGTAGAAATCGTTTTTAATTCTTCGTAACCAAGAATGGTTTTGTCTGGGACAAATCCACCGTCAATAATATCTAAATGCACTCGGTTAGTTACCGGTTCTAGTCTTCGAATCATCTGCTCAAATTCATCTTTCGTCTTCACTAAAATAGACGGCACGATCTCAATCATTCTTTTATAATATGGCTTAAAGCAAATTGCATACTGCCATGAACTTTTTTGCCAGGATTAAAAATATTTTGCGGGTCAAATATCTGTTTGGTTTGTTCGAATAATTCTATGATCTTGCGGCCATACATTTTTTCAAGATAGGGTGTTCGAATCAACCCATCGTTGTGCTCGGCAGTAATAGAGCCTTTTAGTCTTACAACCAAATCATAAACTTTTTCCGATAATTCCGGGATTGCTCTGCGGTTTTCTTCGCTATGAAAGTCCATCAATGGAATAATATGAAAATTAGCATCTCCGGCATGGCCTGCAATGGTATAGCTTAGTCCTTTGTATTGGCTTACCAGTTCGTTAAGCTTGGGCAAGAACATTGGCAATTGTGCCACATGCACAATTACATCATCTATAAAGGGGGCGGTGTGCTTTGCGCCTACATGTTTGCGTAATAAATTAAAACTCTCTCGGCGAATAGCCCAATATTTTTCAGAGTCGGCTTTGGTGTGAGTAATACGAGTAGAAACATGGAAGCGAGTAGTAACTTCGGCCTGAACTTTAGCTAAAATTTCATCCACCTCTTTCTCGTTATCACTAGTAAACTCCGCTATCAGTACTAATTTTGGAAGTCCGCCGCTTAAAACCATCCCCACTTCGGGTAAAAATCTAAATAACGAAAGCGGACCAAGCTTCTTTATAAAATCTGGCAAAAACTTAACAGCAAGTTTAAGAGTCTGGTCATCATACGATTCAAAACTTTCTGGTTTATATTTTACTACTGCATTTACCATATCCCCCAAAGGTCCGAGGTCTTTTAAAAATATAACCAACAACTTTGAATATTGTTTAGGCTTGATTAGATCCAGTTTTATTTTGGTCATTAAACCCAATGTGCCCTGCGAGCCGACAAATAATTTTGTGAGGTCAAACTTTTGGCGATCCCAAACGTTCCAAAGCGCATAGCCAGCAGAGTTTTTTGAAACATCTGGTTTTGCCATTTGAATCAAATCATAATTTGATTCCAGAAGCTGGTGCATATCTTTGTACAACTTGCCTTCAAAGTTATCCTGGGATTTTTTTTGCTCCAATTCTTGTGTATTTAAGGATTTTAAATTGTACTCATTGCCATCAGACAAGACTACATTTAATTCTTTTACATATTTTTCGGTTTTGCCATATGATAAAGATTTTTCCCCACCAGAATTGTTGGCCACTATGCCGCCCATGGCACAAATATCTTTTGAAGCAGGATACGAAGGCAACAAAAAACCCTTCTTTAAGGTTTCTTTTTCAAAATTGCGATAATACGCGCCTGGTTCCGTCACTGCGTAGTAGTCTCCCACTTCAATAACATGGTTAAGATATTTTGTGACATCAAGGATTATGGATTCATTGAGGGGCCCACCAGACATATCTGTGCCAGCAGCACGGGCGGTGATTGATAAATTAGATTGTTCAGATTTGTGCTGGCTGACCCAAGATACAACTTTTTTAATGTCTTCTTGATCTTTTGGATAAACAATGACTTCTGGTTGTACCTGAAAGATGCTCGCATCGCGACTATGGCGCGAAATGTCATCAGCGGCGATGGTTACATCGCCGCTGATTAAGTCTTTGAGTTCATTAAACGTTGAGCTTGGCATTAAAAATCTTCGTCTACTTCTTCAATTTGATTTATTCTCCGCTTATATCGATCTTCGTCACCAAATTCCGTATCAAGAAAAATCTTTACGATTTCTTTAGCATCATCTTCGCTAGTGTAGTCAGCTGCAAGAGCAAGCACATTAATGTCATCGTCGTGCCGAGCGGCTTTGATCTGATCTCTGTTTATAGCCAGGCCGCACCTTATGCCTGGAACTTTATTAGCAACTTCGTCCACTCCTACTCCGGAGCCACAAATTACGATACCTCGGTCATCTGGACCAACAACATGTTCAGCAACTTTTCTGGCAAACTCTGGAAAGTCATCCCCGGGAGTTTTCTCAAATGCGCCCATATCCTCATAATCAAACCCCAGCTCATCAAAAAAATCTTTAAGCTTTTCCTTTAGTTCGAATCCTTTGTGGTCGGCGCCTAGATAAATCATCTATATTTTTCGATTTAAGTATTGAACCGCAGACAAGGCAGCGATGCAGCCCTGACCAGCAGCAATTACAATTTGTTTAAATGGAACATTAGTAACATCGCCCGCGGCGAATAACCCTGGCATATTTGTAGCACAATTAGCGTCAACTTTTATTTCTCCAAAATCATTCTTTGCAACATCGTCTGGAACTAAGCTGGAATTAGGCACCATTCCTATATGGATAAACACCCCTTCGGTTTTTAAATCCTGCATTTGCCCGTCTTTATCTATATAGCGAACGCCTGTCACAAAATCTTCTCCAACAATCTCAGAAGTCTTGGCTGAATATAAAATTTCTACATTCTTTTTTGATTGTACATTATCTATCAAAACTTTTTCACCCTTAAACTGTGGATTCTTATTTATAATGTATACCTTAGAAGCAATGTCAGCTAACATTAATGCCGCTTCTAATGCAGAATTCCCTCCTCCAATAACCGTTGTGATTTTGTCTTGAAACAAAGGACCATCACAAGTTGTACAATAGGTGACTCCCTTGTTGCGGTATTCCTGCTCGCCTGGAACTTTAAGCAAACGTGGATGAACTCCAGTTGCAATAATTACAGACTTTGAGACGTAATCACACTTATGAACTGGCGAATCTTCCTTAACTTTATCCATCGCCATGGTTTCTCCATCTTGATTTACTGAAATACAAAACATGCCATCTTCTTGACGAGTAACCGAAGATACCCAAACCCCTTCTTCAGGAGTTACATTGTTTTTATGTAAATGATCCTTAAACTGTTGTGCGAGCGATAACCCATCCGTATGATAAATCCCCGGCCAATTTTCAATCTCGCCAGAAGTTGCTACTTCGCCTCCAAATTCTTTTGTAATAATTTTAAAGTTAAGACCGCGACGCGCAGCATAAACACCCGCTGAAGTTGCAGCAGCTGAACCGCCAATAATAATTAAGTCGTAATTTTCCATAATTCTAGATTCAAATGTTTTTTTAGTATATCATACATGATATCTATGACTAATCGCCGCTTATCCTTCTTCATTATATTAGCCGTGTCAGTTGCCGCTCACTTTTTATTCTTTGGCCATCCAAATGAAACAGTGTTTGATGAAGTTCACTTTGGTAAGTTTACTTCGGCCTATTATACCCATCAATACTATTTTGACATTCACCCGCCTCTTGGCAAGTTGATGATTGCCGGATTTGGCAAAATTTTTAACTTTGAGCCAGAATACAGCTTCACCCAAATAGGGCAAACCTTCCCTGATCACAAATATCTATCTTTAAGATTCCTGCCTATATTAGCCGGCGCGATTTTGCCTCTGGTTATATTCTTATTAGCGCTAGAGTTGGGATTTGCTATTCCAGGAGCATTTACCGCTGGCATGTTCGTAGCGCTTGAGAATGCTCTTTTGACTCAGTCTAGATATATTTTACTAGACCCGTTCTTGCTTTTGTTTGGTTTCACTTCTTTATTTTTCTATTTCAGATTTCGCAACCAAGGCAACCGTTCTTCTCTGGTTTGGATGGCAATATTCGGAGGATTGGCTGTTTCAATTAAATGGACGGGGGCCTCTTTCCTAGGATTAGCTGGCGTTATCGAATTAATCTATCTGCTCAGAAACTGGTCTGCTCGAAGATTTTCAAAAGATATCCTTGCTTTTGCGGTTATTCCTTTCATCATATACTTCTTTGTTTTTGCTATTCACTTTGCCTTACTTACCAAATCAGGCACCGGTGATGCATTTATGAATCCGGCCTTCCAAAGCACTTTAATCGGGAATGGTTATCAAAACCAACCAGGGCTGAAAGCTCCAAACATTTTACAAAAATTTGTTCAACTTAATACAGAAATGTATCACGCCAACCAAAGACTTACAGCCAGCCATCCTTATAGTTCTAAGTGGTATACCTGGCCTTTTATGATTCGGCCAATTTATTACTGGGTCGGATCCACTCCCGCCAGTTACGAAGAAAAAATTTATTTAATCGGAAACCCTTTAATCTGGTGGGCATCTACTGTGGCAGTATTATATTTATTATTTAATGCAATTGGCGAAA
>JAIFWG010000027.1:0-3400 GCA_019662005.1 Candidatus Parcubacteria bacterium | reverse complement strand
TTGGCGAAAGATTCAAAAATAAAACGGTTAACATTTTGCTTGGAGGTTTTCTAATCAACTTATTACCATTTATTGGAATTGGCAGAGTTATGTTCTTGTATCACTACTTAGCCGCATATATTTTTGCGATTCTAGCTCTGGCCTATTTAATCGGACAGATGAAAAACAAAAAAAGCGCTGCGATTGCAGTTGCAATCGCAGCCGTAGTTTTTGTCTACTTTGCACCATTAAATTACGGCCTTCACCTAAGTTCTGGCCAATTCAATGCCCGCATGTGGCTTTCCACCTGGAGGTAATTCTTGAAATTTAAAAGGAGGCTGGCTAGGCCTCCTTGTTCGTTTTTGTTTAAGCCGTTTGGTTAACTGGCGCCTCAGTGACCTGGTGGTCAACAAGGCTTTTATACTCCTCGCAGGAGTAGTAGAGATCTTCGTGCCGTCCCTGGCCGACGATTTGGCCGTTAGCCATAACGATGATGCGATTGGCGTAACGGATTGTTGAGAATCGATGGGCCACGATGATTGTCGTTCGTCCCCTCGACGCTTCGTTGATCGCTTCACGGATCTCTGCCTCAACGGCCGCATCCAAGCTGCTGGTTGCTTCATCAAAGATCAGGATCGCGGGGTTTTTGATCAGAGCCCTAGCGATTCCGACACGCTGCCGTTCGCCGCCAGAGAGCTTTATGCCTCGCTCACCGATAATAGTATCGAATCCGTGTTCGAGCTTGTGCGAAAACCGATTTATCTGCGAAACTTGAGCAATCCGCTCCAAGTCTTCATTGGTTACTTCTTGCACCTGACCATCCAGACCATAGAGGATATTATCTCGAACGCTCCGATCAAACAGCGGAACGTGTTGCTCCACAACGCCGACCTTCAGCCGATAGGCGTTAAGGTCAAGAACGCGAAGATCCTGACCATCAATGAAAATCTGACCAGTTGTTGGGTCACTCGATCGAACAAGCAAGCTAGCCAAGGTTGTCTTCCCGGAACCCGATTCGCCGACGATGGCGACAGTTTCTCCGGGTTCAATTACGAAAGATACATCTTGAAGCGCCGGGCCCGTCGGTTTATCTTTTGCTTTGACTTTCACCTCATCTTCGTCTGCTGAAACGAGTGTTCGGCTCTGATATGTGAAAGAGACGTTTCTGACCTCGATTCTTCCTTGCACCGGATCCAAGAGTACGGGATCGGGAACGATTTTTACATCGCTCTCCACATTTAGGAACTCGCTATACCTCTTTATGGAGGTCCACATCCTCATGATCTGACGCTGCAAGCTGCCGATGGTTTGAATATTATTCAAAGCATCGTTCGACCATGACCAAAACACCACGATGGTGCCAATTGAGTACTGGCCACGGTAGACGTAAGTCGCACCCAATGCCATGATCGCCAAACGAGCACTAACAGTTATCATGCCTTTGGCGTAGGCATAGAACGTGAACCGACGCCAGATCGGTTTGGCTACAGCAACAGTTTGGAGGTACTTCTCATCTGCTTCTCGCTGAGCACGGCTTTCTTGAGCATTCACCAAAACATGAGCGATATGCTGGATGATCTCCCCTCTAAACTTGGATTCTTGGTTCCACATCTTCTCGAGTTTCTTAAGATCATCCCCGAACGAAAAGTTCATCCAGATTGTCAGCAAGACGAAGATAATCAACGTCACAAAAATGACCAGACCCATCATCGCACTCAGCCAAAACATCGCGATAGTCATGATGATCGCCCGGCTTGAGATTGGAATAATCTCGTAGATCAGCATATGCACCAGAGCAGTTAGAGAATGTTCTCCCCGACCGATGATGCTTTGTTTTACACCAGAGTGCTGGGCATTGTGCTGACCGACTGATAGATCTGTCATCCTGATCATTGTTTGATCAGCAGCTGCTCCATTGATCTGAAAGTCAAGCCGATTGATCTCGTGTATCTCGCGAATGTACCCAGTTACCCAGAGCAAGATTACCGAAATACTTCCTGAAGCCGCGATAAGCGCATACACTTGCCCCATCGGCGCGTGACGATTGATGTGATCGATAATGGAGCCTTGAATATAAGGTCCTGCAAGACTTAGCGCTTGGCCAAAGACAATTAGGGCCAAGGTCACCAGTATCCGCAACTTGAGCGGTCCAAAGATAGCCCAGGCCTGCTTAATCAATTGCTTGCGCACAGACATTATCTGCCCCCTATTTGCATAAGTTGGTAAGGTCCTATTTTATAATAATAACACGAATTTTAGGCCAAATCAACATCAAAAATGGCCAAAAAACCAAGCAAAACGCCGCCCGAAGGGGCGGCTTGTGTTTTGGTGATTAATGAACTGAATGTGCTGGTTTTGAAAGAGAGGCTTGAAACGCTCCAAGAGCTCTCTTTATTTCAAATAGCGGAATAACCAATCGATCTATCCTGTCTGGTTGATCCCCCGGCAGGTGCCACATATTACGAGTAAAACTACGATGCTGAACTTCCATGAGTTTTAACTTCTCGATAATAGCGTCTATTGCATCTAGAGCCAAGACTTCTTCAGCATCTCCTTTACCGGGCCGACAACTGACTACCAGACTCCAAGATCCATAGACTTTCTCTTTCTGAACACAGAGAGGAAGAATAGAAATCCCTTGCGAAAGAACTTCGGGAATCAAGGCCAGCTTCTTCACTACTCTAAAATGATAACTCATAATGAATCTTTAATGAATAGTATTATTTCATCGCCTATTCACCACTAAAGCAGAGAATGGCTTTGCAGGTCCTTAAAAATGAAGCGTTTGTGGATGCTGGCTCCTATTTTGTTTGTTACTGGTTGCGGCAGATTCGATGCACCAGATGAAAAGCTGCAGACGCTACAAGCTCACCAAGACGTAACCAAAAACAGCGTAGAGGAATTAAAAGCTAAAGTTGATGAGCTGACGCAACAAGTTCAGGGGCTAACTGTTCAGTTAAAAGAGGTTAGGACCCTACAGAAGTTCCAGTACACTGTAAAGCGCGGGGATACTCTTTGGCATATTGCTAAATCATTTTATGCCAATCCTTTCAATTACGAGCGAATTGCCCAGGCAAATAAAATTGAATCTCCCAAGTTCCTTATACATCCCCGCCAGGTACTAGAGATCCCGCTAGGTCCAATAGAACCTGCTGCGCCTACACATACAGCCCGCAATGAAACAGAACCAAAGAAAGAAAATGCTGAAGCGGAGCCAACTAAGGAATTAGAAAAAGAAAAAACTCCAGAAAAACCAGCGGAGTCTAAACCAAAAGACAAAATAGAAACGCCGACAGAAAAACCCACAGAGAAAGAGCCTCCCCAACCATACTTTGAACAAATCCCCAGCGAGCCCGAGCCAGCAAAGCCGCCGATCAAAAAGAGCCAGCAGAGATCAAATAAACCAGAGCTCCTAGAACGT
>JAIFWG010000026.1 GCA_019662005.1 Candidatus Parcubacteria bacterium | reverse complement strand
CATAAAAATGTTCTAGCTCTTTGAGCGTGTGAGGGTTAACGTCTTTCAGATCTTGCACCGGTTCCCAGCGTGGGTCATCAGCTGGCACAGCAATAACTTTGTCATCGGCATCGCCAGAATCAATCATATGCATTATTGCTACGGGTCGCACTTTTACCAAGATGCCGGGATATAATGGCCAGGTAGTGAGCACTAGAACATCGAGAGGATCTCCGTCTTTCCAGTGAGTTTGTGGAACAAATCCATAATCGCATGGAAAGTTTTGGGTTGTATGGGAAGCTCGATCAAGAGCAATCAGCCCAGTGGCTTTGTCTATTTCGTATTTGTTGTGAGAACCGCGAGGAATTTCGATAATAACATTGATATGTTTTTCATCACCCGCTGGTATATCGTGTAGTGGATTCATGTGAATATTATACCTATTTTTTAAAATTATACAACCGGCGCTTCGATTTTTGGCGGCTCTTCTTTGGAATCTATTTCAATTACATTCTTAACGCGATCTACCATTAGGGAAAGGCGCTTCTCTGATGAGTCGTAAGCTGACTTTACATTATCAATGTGTTTGCCGAGTTTGCCAAAGTCCTCTGCTAGTTTGCCGCCGTCAGTAGAAATGCGCTCTAAACGTTTCATTATATCTTTGGTTTGTTTTGAAAACTCAACATCTTTAACCCAGTGGCGAATAGCTGAGACAGATAAAGCAAAAGTATTAGGAGAGACAAGAAATACCTTTTTCTGGCGAGCATAGTTTGGAATATCCACGTCTTTAATATTATTTATTATTTCGTAGTATACGGTTTCTGCTGGCACGTACATTAGAGCCAGATCGGTTGTGCTTTCTGACGGTAATAAATATTTTGAAGAAATCTCATCTATTTTCTTTTTTACATCGCCATAAAACTGTTTACGGTAGATCTCTTTATTAATATCTGTCTCGGCATTAACCATTTTTTCAAAATTTTCCCAATTAAACTTAGAATCAATCGGCAGCAACAAATTATTAGGCAATCTTAGAACAGCATCAACGGCTTCGCCGGATTTAAAATAGTGTTGGAGCGAATACATATCTTTAGAAAAATATTGGTTTAGAGCTCCTTCTAGTGATGATTCTCCCCAGATACCTCGGAGCTTCGGGGATTTAAAAATATCTTGAAATGAGGAAACATTTTTTACGGATTCATGCATCTGTTTCATATTCTCCTGGAGCTGGGTCATGTTTTGGGTAAAGCTTTGTACCTGCTGATGCACAGTCAAAGTAGCGCGCTCTGAAGATTGTCGGCTGCGCTCTAGCTGCTCGTTAATAAGTTGGGAAACAGTTGCTGTCGCCCGTTCAGTGGATTCGCGGGACTTATGGAGCTGATCATTTAATACTTGGGAGAGTGCATCAAAACGCTGGTTAAGAACCAGGTACTTTTCATCGGGTTCTTCCTTCTTTTTTCGAGATTGGGTCATCAAATAAATATTAATGCCGAACATTAATAGAGTGGCCATAAAAACGATCACCAAAAGCACGGTCAGAGGATTTATCATATGCATATTAAACCACGCCGAAGGTTTGTTTTCAACTGTATTGACAAAATCAGATTTTAGTTTTATAAAAGTTAGGCTCATTAAAAATGAAGGTAATCACCTTTAACACGGCATACAGCCAGCAAAAGCAGCAATTAGCTGATAGACTACAAAGAACAAAGGCAGATATAATTTTATTGCAAGAAGTCGGCGGAGGTAACTCTGGAGAAGACATTAAAGACGTGTCCGGATTCTTAAGCAAGAGATTGGGCATGTTCGCAAGATATGCTCCTGAGTTTGAAGAACAAAAAGATCGGACCCACACAGGTAATCTAATTCTGACTCGATACCAATATAAATATGAGTCTCTGGAGCTTAAGCAACTTGCCAATTGGAACCCCCCAATTATATCTCGACCATGGACATGGGTTACCAGAGGCTGGTTTGAACCCAGAATTGGCCAGCGTGTAGCTCAAATCATGCTTTGCCAAGTTGGAAAGCGCAGAGTTGCAGTCATTAATCTTCATCTGGAAAGCAAGGTCAGTTCTAGAATGTTAACTCTTCAGATAAAAGAGGTTCTTGAAGCAGTTAGGCAAAAATATCCAAATATTCCCGCAATTATTGCTGGAGATTTTAATAGTAATTGCGTAAACATTCCGTGCGAGTGTCTTCCAATAAAAGAGCTCCAAAATCATGAGTTTAAAGATGCTTTAGGGGATGTATCTCAAATAGAAAAGCGCTTCACGACATATTGTAAACTTGTCGGAACAAAGAAAATTTCTGATTGGATTTTTTACAGATGGCTTAATATTGTACCTGGATCAGGAGAAACAGATCATTCGCCGCTTTTCCAACCTACCCTATCGGACCACTCGTTATTGAGTGCCGAATTTAATTTCTAGGTTAAGCCGCCCTTTCAGGGCGGCTTTTTACTTTGTGGACCGTACCAGATTCGAACTGGTGACCTCCTCATTGCAAATGAGGCGCTCTACCAACTGAGCTAACGGCCCTTGGAATAGTGCTCTGTGTGGGTGCGGTAGGAATCGGACCTACGACCTCGTTCTTATCAGGAACGCGTTCTACCACTGAACTACGCACCCAAAGCAATAGAATACTAGCAAAAAACGAGACTTAATTCAATTCCTCCCTTGCAATTGTAAGTACATTGTGCTAATATAAGGCCATTAAAACATGGGGAGGCAGGAAACGAAATGAAACAAGTCCACCCTACAACTCCAGAGGAATTAGCCCGAGTGCACAAGGCACTCAAGAGAAAATTCCAAGACAAGAAATTAATATTCGGAAGTGGTTCAGTCCCTGCAAAAGTCGTCGTCGTAAGTGAGATGCCGGGACCAGACGAAGAGCGTGAATCCAAGCCTCTAACTGGCCATAACGAAAAGCTGCTCAATCAAGTTCTAAAATCTGTTGGGATCGATCGAAAAAAAGTATACATCACCAACGTAGTAAAGTACTCTCCCCAACCGGGCAAGATGCCATCTCCAAAGGAGATCAAGTCTTATCTTCCTTTCCTAAAAGAAGAGATAAAAACAATTAATCCTCAAGTGGTTATCACTCTCGGTAACATAGCTTTAAATGGAATTGGTTTGCGTCAGCCATTGGATAATATTCATGGTAAAACCTTCAACTTTGGGTCATTTGAACTATTACCCACTTATCATCCCAGTCACGCTCTGAAAAATCCAGAAATAAAGGCCGTAATGCAAACAGACTTAGCAAAAATTAAAGAGATACTAAAGAGAGTTCCGAAACCAGAATAAATCCCGCCAACTGGCGGGATTTATTATTTTCTTGAGATCACTTTTTTTGCAGCTTCTTTTATATGGGTCACACTCAAACCAAAAGCCTCAATTAATTCAGCGGCCGTGCCTGATTCCCCAAATCGATCTTGTATTCCAATGAACTCCTGCGGTACAGGATGATTACGAGATAAAGATTCTGCCACTACTGATCCTAGTCCACCGTTAATTTGGTGCTCCTCAACGGAAACCACGGCTCCACATTTTTGTGCGGCATCAATAATGGTTTTTTCGTCTAAAGGTTTAATAGTATGCGAGTTAACGACCATGCACTCCAGTCCTTCTTTCGATAATTCCTCAGCTGCTATTAAGGCGTTGTAAAGCAACATACCACACCCGATGATCGCGCAGTCTTTACCATCTCTAAGGACAATAGCTTTGCCAATTTCAAAAGGAGTTTGGTCTGTAGTAATTACTGGAGATTTTTCTCTGCCAAAACGTAAATAAGTCGGCTTGTCATTAAAGGCTCCAGCCAGAGTAGCTTTTTGAGCTTCAACAGCATCGCAAGGAACCACAACAACCATTCTTGGCTGGACACGCATAAGAGCGATATCTTCTAGGGCCTGGTGCGTCGCCCCATCTGGACCCACGGATATTCCTGCATGAGCACCCGCAATTTTGACAGGCACATTATTAATAGAAATGTTAGTTCTGATCTGTTCGTTGTTCCTACCAGGGCTAAAAGTAGCGTAAGAAGAAATAAAAGGAATCTTTCCATAATTAGCCATGCCAGAGGCAACAAGTGCTAAATTTTGTTCAGCAACTCCAATTTCGATAAAACGTTCGGGGAACTTTTCTTTAAACTCAAGAGACCGAGTCGATTCGGTTAAATCAGCACAAAGCACCACTACTCGATCGTCTTTCTCCCCCGCTTGGACAAGACCCTTTCCATAGCCATCACGAGTCGGCAGCATCTCCGGTTTGGATAAATCAGAAATTAATTTTGCTTCTGGGTTTAGCATAGTTCCTTAATCCTCTGCACCAAAAAGATGCAGAGACATAAAAAACTACATAGGTTTAGTTGGGCAAGTACCGCAATGCTTCTCTCCGCAGCAGCATTTGCAGATACCTCGCATCGATAGCACCAAGATTCCAAATATTACTACGTGTTGGAACAACTCATCTGTATCTCGGCCCAAGACCATTCCTGATCCCGACCAAACAGCCCACAAGTAAGCTAGCGCCAACAACCCAGTAATTACACGGAATAATTTAGTTACTCCATGATGCCCGCACCGGCAATTATCACTTTGCATCATATTACATCAACCCCCTTTCTGTATTCAATATTTATCATCGCTTGAAAATACTAAAAATATTTCCTAATTCATATGTTAACACTTGTCTAGCTTTTTGTAAGTTACTCAAAATAATTTTGTGATGATTTGGATACTCAAACGATCCCTGATTGCATTGAATTGTTTCTACTTTCTTAAAGGCTTTGGCACAACCAGTAGAAGAAGACCAGTAGCCGCTTACAAGAGTTGTCGGTGATTCTGATTCGTACTTTACGCCTTTAACAAGCACAAAATCGACAATTAGGTTTCGATCTTCTTTACCGTTATAGAAATCGTTCGGAAAAACAATTTTCACGTTATTATCTATAGGTTGAGGCCCATCATAATAATAGTCTTGGTAATCTCCGGTAACGGTCCACTCTTTTAAGAGCTTATTGCCCACCATTAACTTCATAACCGGATAAACACCTAAGGCTGGAGTTCCTTTCGCGCTAACAATGACTTTGAAATCGTTATACAAAGAATCTTCCCTAACCCAACCATCTACCCCAGTGTCAAAGTCCATTTTCCAATAGATTATTCTATCGCCGCTGCTAAAATCGAATACAGGCCCGGCCACAATAACCCCTCGGGATAATACAGGCTGCGTACCAAGATTATTTGCAAAGAAAGATGGACTTTCTTTAACGGTAGTCCCACTAACAGTTACCAATCGCATGCCTATTGAGAATCTAGTAGATGACTTTGTAACGGATGTCACTGTTACAGAACCAGAATTATTAGTAGCTGTTAAAGTGAAGGTTGTTCCATTTGGAACCTGAACTGTCTTATCTCCAATTAGCGGTACGGAACCGATCCCATTATCAATACTGATGCTAGTAGCATTTTGAACCTTCCAAGCTAAATCATACTTACTGGAATCATAGTAATTTACAGCCGAGCCTAAAGCAGCAACTGGTAAATTACCTTTGTAGCACTTCAGGGGATTTGAATTTGCATAAAATATTCTGTTTTGTGCACCCTGGGATTCTCCGTACAAATTAATTTTAAGGTCTTTCGCATATAGTTCGTCAGGAAGATCTAGTGGAAGAGAGAATGCGCAAGCTCCATCTTTGCAGAGTCCTCCTAAGTCGGGTCTAACTAAGTCGGCTATTATACTTCTTATTGTTTTGGTGGTCCCTTTCTCTTCAGTTATCTCCGCTCTTATGACCACTTTTTTATTTAAATCTCTAGTATCTCGAGCCCATCCAGAGATCCCCGAACAACTCAATGCATCAATGCTGCCATTAATCTCACTGGCAATTGGCATAGGGGGGTTTGAAAATGCACTGTCTTGAGTTCTCACCAGATCCCACCCTATCTTGCTGGTGCTTCCAGTAGCAGAATAAATCGTAAATCCAAGCCACCCGCCTGGACTGAACTCGAACCAATGGTTAGCCACGGGCCCCACCGTCACAACCCCCGAACTCTTAAAGTCTTTAAGATTAGGTCTAGCAAGATTTATCAGACCATCTTGAACAATATAAGGCGTGGTGTTTCCCTCTACGCTCAAACCCAACCCCAGATCTTTTGATTGTTGCAAAACCGCTGCCCAATTTTCCAAATCATTTTTCGTTGATCGTGTATAAGGGCCTTTAAACCTGGGGTCCGGCTCTGCTTGATTTGCTGCAAAAAAGGTACCCAGCTGAACGTCTTCTGTGGTAATTTTCTTATCTTTACAGCTAGGATCCATGTCTTTGCAGTAAGTAACTTTACTTTCGACAACAAGAACATCTGGTAAGTAGGGATGAAAATACATTCTAGTATCTCCCCAAAAATCAGTCTGCCAGTCTTTTTTATTTTCTACAGTTAGAGGCTTCTCCGCATAATCGTAATTGTAGTTTACATATCGAAACGACACGTGGATTTGATTATTGTTGACGACAACTGCTGTTGGGTTGGGATTGCCGGCATATCCATACCCTAAATACCCGCCTTGAGTTGGATTATTAAAACCAATTGTTCCCGGACAAGTTCCGTTAATCTTTTGAGATTCAAAACACAACTTGGTTTCGTTCGTATCAAGTGGTAGCGTCCACAGCGTTGCTGTATTAAACAATGCTCCGCCTTGGGCAGCATTTACAATATTACCAGTATCAGAAATCCTTTTGTCTTTATAGTAAACGATGGCACCACCATACCTCTGTGAAACACCCACAGTTACATTCCCATCAGAACTTGTGATAGTATCAGGCGGAGGAATGCTTATTGGCCCCACTGGAACTGGCGTGGGAGTTGGTGGACAAACATGAACAACAATCCCTCCAACTTCTGTAAGGGGGCAGCTAGGTTTAGGGGTTATAGCTATTGGCCCTGGCTCGGCTTTAAAGGTTGGGACTGGAGTAGAGACAGGATTAGGAGTGCCCGAAGGCGTGGGCCTAGCAATCGGTGTGGGAGTGGGAGCGGAAGTCGGGGTAGGAACAGGTGTTGGGGTGGCACAGATTATCGTCCCGGGAATACTGTTGGTCATGCCTACTGGTATTGTGCCAGGAGGGCAAGTAGCGGGAGGATCTGAATCTGAAACTGCGCTTATCGTAATGCTAGCCAAAGCAAGAACAACAAAAACAGAAAAAGTAAGTATTTTTTTTATCATTGGTGTTCTGACTTTATTTTACCTCCTAATGTCCGCAGCTCATCTAAAAATTTCTTAGCTTCTTCTGGTTTTGGTGGTTTACCATGCCAGTTATAATCAAACTCAATCTCCTTTATCCCCTTACCTGGAATAGTATGAGCAATTATGACTGTCGGTTTTTCAAAAATTGCTTTGGCTTGCTCAATGGAATCCACAAATTGTTCGATGTTGTGGCCATCAACCTCCAAGACATGCCAATTGAAAGCTTCGTATTTGGCTCTAAAGTTTTCCAGAGGCATAATATCTTCTGTCATGCCATCAATCTGAATATTATTACGGTCCACAATGGCGGTTAAATTTGAAAGCTTGTTTTTCCCAGCAAACATTATAGATTCCCAAGTTGATCCTTCTTGATGTTCCCCATCTGACATAAGACAAAAAGTTCGAAAGTTCTTTTTGTCCATTCGTGCAGCATAAGCAATACCGCAAGCCTGACCAAGCCCTGAACCCAGAGGACCAGATGTTGTTTCCACGCCTGGCAATCGTTCTCGTTCTGGATGTCCTTGCAATCTGGAACCAAATTTTCTTAAAGTCTTAAGCTCCTCGACTGGAAAATACCCAGCCATGGCCATGACGACATATCTAATTGGCGTAATGTGCCCGTTCGAAAGTATAAGTCGATCTCGATCAGCCATTTCCGTATTTTTTGGGTCATGGTTTAAAACATGAAAATACATAGTCGTAAAAATATCCGCCATACCCAAAGGTCCAGCCGTGTGGCCGGACCCCGCTTCAGTTAACATCTCGATTAAAAGCTCGCGCGCTTCGTTCGCTTTTAATTCAAGCTCTTCAATTTTATCGTCATGAATGTACTGAGACATCTAGATTAATACACCAAGACCAAGTGTTAACACCACATAAGTCAGAATAGCATAACCAACAATTCTAATTGCTAGTTGCGCATTTCGACTCTTAAATTTATTGCCCAGCAAA
>JAIFWG010000025.1 GCA_019662005.1 Candidatus Parcubacteria bacterium | reverse complement strand
GTGAGTTCGGCCTCCTTGGCCTTGATCGTCGTCGTCAGCTCCTTGGCCTTGTCGAAGTTGTCCGCCGTGATGGCCGCCGCTTTCTCCGCTGTCAGCAGCGTGACGTCGGCGGTGAGCTTGTCGAGCTCGGCGCGCAGCGCGTCGAGCTTGTTGACACCGCCTGTCGGCAGGTGCTTCTCGCGCTTGGCGTACGGCCCGGTGCCGTCCACGAAGTGGTTGAGCATGTCTTCGGGCTGGGGGCCCGAGTGTTTGATGAGGTGATCGAACGCCGCCATGAAGTCTCCGACCGGCATGGCTTCGTTTGACTTCTTCGGGAACTTCTCCCGGTAGCGGTCCCGGAGTTCGCCGAGCTTCTCGGCGTTGCGATCGCTTCGATAGATCATGGCCTCGACGTACTTCTGGGGATCTTCTCCCAGCGTCGAGCATGCGTGCAGGACGGACAGGACGAGGTTGCTGACGTGGAACCCGACGAGGGTTCCCAGGACGTTCGCATCCTTCGGCGAAGCGATCGCCGACTTGATCATCGTCCGGGTCGCCATCCTCCAGGCTCCTTCGCCGGGGACTTTCGCGAGCGCGTCGCTGTAGCGGTTCTTGATCTCGCGAGTGAACTTCATGTCGAGGTTGCCACCCCGACTTTTCTCTACCGTCTCCTTGATGATCTGTCCGACCGCCACCGCCACATCTTCCATCGTTGCATACTTCATGACTGATGCTCCTTCCCGCAAAGCGGGACACCTGCGCTTGGCGCAGGGGAATCCGAGATTGTACTACCTAGCAAGTAAAGGAACTTTCTTGGGGAAGACTCCCCCCTTTCGGAGAAAGTCCACCCTTGCAATAGCTATATATTAGCAGATCAGTTGACTTTTGTCAATATCTTGAATATAATAATGCAGAAGTTTAAACCCGAGAAGATTATGTCTTTTGGGGCTTGAACTTTGACAGGCAAATATGGAAAAACTTACAGTTCTTGGTGGATCTGATCGTTCACATTTAATTGGCGGCCAATCTTTTCTTTTTGACTACAACGGCAAGAGAATCATTATTGATTGCGGTTTAGGCCTTGATCAAGAAGAGTCTGTTCCTCCTTTGTTTAGTCCGCTCCAGAGCGGGCCTAAAATAATTGGAGGACTAGCGACACATGACCATACTGATCACATTTCAGCCTTTCCTTATTTAGAAAAGCTTCAGTGCTTTGATGAAGGAGCTCGTCTTATGGCGAGTCCCCAAACTGCTCATGGCTCATATGAAGTACTCTATAATGGTCTCAATCATAATCATGGCTATAGCGGATTTGACTGGCTGGCCATGCCGAGATTTGAAGCGATTGAAGCCCCGGGTGAATTTGAACTCGGAGGCTTGAAAATCTTCTGCATTCCAAATGGACACAAGCTTGGTTCTTGTCTATACATCATAAAAACCCCTTCAGGCCGAAAAGGTATGATCTGGGGCGACTGGTGTAATCAAGATCAGGCAAGTGCTTGTGGAATGGTTCCATTGGATGACTGGCCCGATGAATGGCTCCCTGATGAAATTTGGGGAAGCGACTTTACCTATGCTGGCGAAGGGATGAAAGTAAAAGTGCCTTATGCTGATGAGGAAGAGCGGATGGTGGTGGAGGTGGTTCGCATGATTCTTGATGGAATCTTTGTTCGAATTGCCACCTTTGCTAATGGAAAGATGCCCAACGTGGCAATTCCTCTTGCTCGAGCCTTAAAGCAATACGGCATTCCTTGCTACATCGATAGTACGCTTGGAAAAAATCTTTGGCGAGTCGGCAATGAATACCGATGGTCAGAGAGAGATATCCAGCTTCCTGCTTTTGGAGAGGAAAGTAATATCTTTCCGGTATACAGGAAGCTTCGAGAGGACCTGCTGAATTCCTCGGAACCTAACGTGGTAGTTGCATCGGCGGGCTTTGGCCATGTAGGACCCATTGTGGACTATCTGATCAAGGGTCTGTCTAGATCAGATCATTTTTTTGCTTCTACATCTTGGCTGCCATCGTGGTCGCCAATGTATCAGCTTAAAAACCATGGACACTCTGGCAAAGAGATTAGTCTGTCCTTTAAGCAATCAGAGGAGAGAGTTACCCTTCCTGTGTGCGCGGGGATCGGACATTATAGCTTGAGCTCCCACAATTCTCCAATTGATACTATCTTGTTTCTGCAGAAGCTCATTGAACGCCGAGGAGAGAAGCTTCGCCGCTTCGTTGTTACTCACGGCACTAAAGATTCGATGCTGCTAGCCAAAGATCTCGTCAAAGAATTTGTACATGATCCAGAAGATAATGTCATCATTGGTTATCCAGGCACAGAGATACCCATTGTGTAAAATACGCCCCGCTTTCAGCGGGGCTTTAAAATTAAAAAGCCATCGCTAGGCAGCGATGGCGGGGAGCTTTGCTCCCGGAAGGTGAAGGTTCATTTGTTTAAGATATTTCCAGGTTGCCCTGTGCTTATCCAGAAATGAGTATCTGCGTTCGTCTTGAGGGAAAGGATAGTTGTCTTCGGTGGGTTTGATAATAGCGTCGATCTCTTTGGCGGTCGCTTCTCTTACCCACTCTTGTTCTTCGCTGCCCCCTTCGTTAATTACCGTATCTTCAGGCAGTTCTTTGAAAAAGATGGAAGTATAGTGATTCCCGTGTCCTTTTGAACTGGACTCGGAATCAACTTCAACAAGGTCGTCCTTGCTTATCTCACATTTGTATTCAAGATTGTAGAACGCCTCCTCGATAACCTCTCTTGAGGCTGTTTCATAAATATCGGCGTCAATAATATTCCTTCTCTTGTCATGCTTGCTTCCGTGAATAAAACCGATGCCACTCTTGTTCCAATCTTTCAGGATTATGAAAGTCGGAATAGGGCGCGCAATCTTAATGATCACCATAGCGCTCTGGCTTCTGTCTGTCAGCATAAGAGCGTCTTGACGCGAGTAGCGTCGACGTTCCTTGTTTCCAAAAAGAAGTCTAAATCTTCCTTCAAGTGATGCTCTGTTAAGGATCGAATCTATATAAGCACGGGCTGGATGTGATGACATGTGCTTTTCCTTGTGTAAGATATTGCCATAAAAAAAGAATAAAGTCAAATCAAAAGCCCGCCGATCGGCGGGCTTTTGTTACTCGGCCTTCTTATCTAATGTGAGAGTGAGTTTGTGATCTTTGGCATCAATATGGACTATTGCCATATCATATTCTTTGCCAACTATGAGTGCGTCTTGTGGCATCTGGCCGCCAAGCTCTGCAACCGGTACGAATCCAATTATGTTGCCTGGGAGTTCTACAAACGCGCCGCTGTTTCTGATTTTGCTAATTTTTCCTTTTACTTTTTGACCAACCTGGTAAATGGAATCAATGGTTACCCATGGATCATCTTTGAGCGCTTTCAATGATAGAGAAACTCGTCCGCCATCTAAGCTGATAATCTTAGCTTCAATTGTGTCGCCTGAATGTAGCACTTCGCGAGGATCTTCGATAAACTTCCAATCAATTTCAGAAGAGTGAATTAATCCATCAAGGGTGTCGCTTAATTTAACAAAGGCTCCAAAGTCAGTAACTTCAGTAACTTGGCCTTTTACTAAATCTCCAACTTTATATTTAGAGAGCTCTTCTTTAACAGCTTCTTCTTGAATTGCCCGCTCGGAAACAATTAATTTGTTTTCAGCTTCGTTAAAATCTAAAACTTTAACGCTAAACTTTTGGCCTTTGAATTTCTGAAGGGCTTGGACAATCTTAGTTGTGTCTCCGCCGTCTACTTTAGGGTAGTGCTCTGAAGATAATTGGGAGAGAGGTAAAAATCCTTGAATACCGCTGATCTCAACAATGAGTCCGCCTTTGTTTATGTTTATAATAGTAGTTTCGAGAACTTCGCCGCTTTCTTTTCTTTCTTTAATATCCTGCCAAGCAGTAGTAATTTGAGCAGCTTTTAAGGATAGTTCGCGGTAGCCTTCTTCATTTTCAAGTTCGATAAGCATTGCCGAAACCTTATCTCCTGGCTTTAAAGACTTAACGCGGTCTGGGTTATCATAAAACTCGCCTGGATATACGATGCCGATACCAATAGAACCCAAATCGAGAATAATGTTCGCTTTAGAAACGCTGATTACTTCGCCGCCAAGGATACTGCCAGGCTTAGGTAGCAAAAATTCCTCTTTCAAGAGGAGATCCTTCATGGATTTAATTTCGGTTGTTTGAAGACTCATTATTAATTATTAAACATTGATCATATTGCCGTGTTTGACCACATCAGCGAATCAATCTTTAATGTTATAGATTGTTATTTAGAGTAGTATGATAATACACCAGAATCGTTTTATTTGCAAGATATTGACATAATTAAATTTATAACTATAATAGTTAACTAGAGTCACCATGAAACTCAAAAAAGTTGGAACAGTTTGTGTTGATACCGGAATGGTAATGATTGCTGATCCTGGTGTGGTTTTAGACCAGACAGAGTCAAGGGCAGATCATTATAAGAATAAAGGTGAGAAAGATCCACTTCCCGACGAATTTAAAGGGATTTCATATAAGGAACTATTAGCCCAAGCAGATAAGTTTCCCAAAGAAGATAGTTTCTTAATTCCATCAGAGCCTTCAGATGGTCTTGGCGTGGTCACTACTGGATTTGGCGGAGACGGAATTTATCCCGTCTTCTATTTAAAAGATTCTATGTATGTACGGGGCTTACTTGTAATCTTCGATGCCGAATACGAATTTGGAGAGAGTGAGAAAGGTTTAGCTGAAAAAGAGTTCAAGAGAACTCTCCGCCAGGTAGCTAAAGCTATTGAGAAAGCCGCTTCTGGCCCTAAAAAAAAGAAAAAATAGCAGCAAGGCGTCGAATGTCACGACGCCTTTTTTATCTAAAAAATAGCTAGTTTAGGTATTGATTTTATATTAAATTTTTGATACTATATTAGTAATGACTATCTCATGGTTCGGCCAATCATGCTTTCGAATCGAAGCCAAAGAGGGCAGTGTTCTAATCGACCCTTTTTCTAAAGAAATCGGATTGCGGCCGCCTAAAATTAAAGATGATGTTGTCCTCGTAACTCATGATCATCCAGATCACAACAATACCGCCGATGCCAATCCAGAAGCGTTTATAATTTCTAACCCTGGTGAATATGAAAAGCAGGGCATTGCTATCCGCGGGATTCGATCTTTCCATGACGACAAAGGGGGAACCGAAAGAGGAATCAACACGATCTATTTAATCAAAGCAGAAGATATGACAGTCTGTCACTTAGGAGACTTAGGACACAAATTAACAGATGAACAAGTTGAAGCGATTGGTGATATTGATATATTAATTATCCCAGTTGGGGGCACATATACGATTGCAGCAAAAGAAGCCGTCGAAGTAATCAGTCAGGTTGAACCTAAAATTATTATCCCAATGCATTATAAAGTGGAGGGCCTGGTATATCCGCTTGATGTTCCAGAAAAGTTTGTTAAGGAGTTAGGACTTACTCCGGAGAAAGTAGATAAATTTAAGGTGGCTGCCAAAACTTTACCCACGGAAGAAACAAAATTAGTTATGTTTAACCTTTAATCATGAAATCGTTACTTCGAGAAATCCGTAGACAACCAGAGGGTACAAGACAATTATTCTTTGTGCTTTCTAGCATTACGGTTATTTCGTTAGTGGTTTTAGTTTGGTTTAATTCTTTTCGTAGTAATGTCTACGCTCTGCTTAATCCTGAACCTGCCAAAGAGGATAGCCAATTTTTAGCAACCACTGATCCGCAGTCATTGTTAGGTTCGCTAGGCACTTTGTTTAACGGCATGAAAGATCAAGCCTTCTCATTAATGGGCAAGAACTCAACTACGCCCAAAGATGATTCAAAGCCAGAAGTTAAATCGGAAAAAACATACGCTTTACCAATCTCACCTGAAAAATAACTATGGCCACGGGGATTAAAACAAGAGAAATAGTAGAAGAAGTACAACAGGCGTATTTAGAATACGCGATGAGCGTCATTGTGGCGCGGGCTTTGCCTGATGTACGAGACGGACTAAAGCCGGTGCATCGGCGAATTTTGTATTCCATGCAAGAGATGGGTTTGCGGCCAACGGCTAAATATCAAAAGTCAGCCAAAGTTGTTGGTTGGGCGATGGGTAACTACCATCCACATGGCGATTCTGCTATTTATGACTCTCTAGCTCGTATGGCTCAAGACTTCTCGCTTCGATACACCCTGGTAGATGGCCAGGGTAATTTTGGTTCTGTAGACGGCGATGCTCCAGCTGCTATGCGATACACTGAAGCTCGACTTGATGCAATTTCTGAACCGCTCTTGGCTGATATTGAAAAGGATACTGTAGATTTTAGAGATAACTACGATGGTTCTCACAAAGAACCAGTTGTCTTGCCTACTCGGATCCCCAACCTTCTTATTAATGGATCAATGGGTATTGCGGTTGGTATGGCTACTAATATTCCACCACATAATTTAAACGAGGTGTTGGATGCGATGGTTCATCTGATCGACCACAAAGATGCCGATGTTAATGATCTGCTACAGTTCGTAAAAGGACCAGACTTCCCAACTGGAGGAATTATTTATAACGAAAAAGATATCGTAAATGCCTACGCCACAGGACGCGGGCCTATTATTATAAGAGGCAAAGCGGAGATAGTGGAATCTGCAAAGAAAGGATTTCAAATTATTATTACGGAGATTCCGTACCAGGTAAATAAATCAGAACTAATCATAAAGATTGCTGATTTAGTAAAAGAGAAAAAGATTGAAGGAATCCGAGATATTCGCGACGAGTCTGACAAAGATGGAATGCGTATTGCTATAGATTTAAAACAAGATGCCTTTCCTCGCAAAATATTAAACCAGTTATTTAAATTTACTGAACTTCAAAGAGCATTCCATTACAATATGCTCGCTTTGGTTGATGGAATTCAGCCCCAAATTTTGGGATTGAAAGGATTGCTCGAAAAATTTATTGAGCATCGAAAAGAAATCATAGTTCGACGCACTCGCTTTGATTTGAAAAAAGCTAAAGATCGAGCCCATATATTAGAAGGTTTGAAAAAGGCACTCGATCATATCGACGAGATTATAAAAATTATTCGCGCGTCAGCTTCAAAAGAAGAGGCCTCGGTAAATTTAATAAAGCGATTTAAATTCTCTGACAAGCAAACTGCGGCAATTTTAGATCTTCGCCTCCAAGCCTTAGCTGGATTAGAACGAAAGAAAATTATTGATGAGCTAAAAGAAAAAGAAGAACTGATTGCATACTTGGAAGCTCTTTTGGCTAGCCCCGCAAAAATTCTAGGAGTAGTAAAAGAGGAATTTAAAGAAATTCGAGAAAAATTTGGCGATGAGCGAAGAACCAAAGTTGTTAAGTCTGCTTTGAGAGAAATCGGTGAAGAAGAATTGATTCCAGAAGAAGAATCATTATTTATTCTTACCCAAGACGGATATATTAAGCGCATTCCGCCCGACACTTTGAAAGCTCAGAAGCGAGGGGGCAAGGGACTAATTGGGATGGCTACAAAAGAAGAAGATGTCGTTTCTCAATTTTTCTTAGCTAATACTCACGACAATATTTTGTTCTTCACCAATTCTGGTAAGGTATTCCAAACAAAAGGTTATGAAGTTCCGGAATCTTCTCGTCAATCAAAAGGAAAAGCTATTGTTAATTTTTTGCAGGTTACCCCAAGCGATGTAATTACTGCAGTTGTCCCAATTCCAAAGAATCAAAAAGGCATGTATCTCTTTATGGCTACAGACCATGGGGTAATTAAAAAAGTAGAGATGGACTCATTCTCACAAGTGAGACGCAACGGAATGATTGCTATTAAACTAAAAAGTGGAGATAGTCTGGGCTGGGTGCTCTCAACTTCTGGTAACGATCAGATTGTTCTTACCACCACTGATGGAAGCGCTATTCGCTTTAAAGAAAAAGATGTTCGTCCAATGGGCCGAGCAGCCGGCGGTGTGATTGGAGTTAGATTGGATTCTAACCAGCGCGTAGTGGGTTCCAGCGTAGTCCCATCTGGAGTAGAAAAAGGTTTACAGTTGCTTGTGGTTATGGAAAACGGATACGGAAAGCGCACTGACTTAAAATCATATAAAATTCAAAAGCGGGGCGGACACGGGATTATGACTGCGAAGATTACTTCCAAGACCGGTACGCTTGTTTCTGCTCATGTGATTTCTGAAGAGGATAAAGAGCTTATCGCCGTGTCTCGTAAGGGCCAAGTGATTCGAACCTCAATTGAAGGCGT
>JAIFWG010000024.1 GCA_019662005.1 Candidatus Parcubacteria bacterium | reverse complement strand
TTCTTGCATATTTTTCATTAACGAATGTGCAAGTAACGGTTTCTCCAGCAGCGACATCAATACTGCCGACAGTTTCGCCTTGATCGCAAGTTGCGCTCTCTTGCTGCCAACCTGCTACAGCGTCTTCTGAGACTAAGTAAGCTCCAGGAACCACATTAAACGACATTGTATTTGGAGTAGCGCTTCCACTTACACCATCATCATCCAACAAAAATGTTGCCGGGTTTGAATTGCCAAAGTTGTTATGGAAGGTAAAATCTTGAGCATCGTTATTTTGAGCATCTTTTACTATAACAATATGACCAAGTTCCGTGTTTGTGATTGTGCAAGTCGCTGACTGTCCCAAACCAAGAGTAATATTTGAGCTGTTCTGGGTACCGCCAACACAAGACCAAGCGCTAGCCGTATATCCCGATGGTCCTGTTTCAGAAAGTGCATATGTTCCAACGTTTACTCCTGCGTTTGTAACAGCGCTACTGCTGGTTGCTCCAGAAATTGAAATTGGGCCAGTTGCAGAAAGAGTCCAGCTTGAAGGCAAAGCTGCACCTACGACTTGTTTCACTAAAGTAAGGTGAGGTGCGTTGTCATCGTTATTAATTGTGCATGTTGCATTTTGTCCCGCAGCTAGTACCAAAGAATTTACGGTCAAAGTTCCAGCATCGCAAGACCAAGATCCTGCAGTGTAACCAGTAGGTCCGGTGCTTTCAGCCAGAGTATAAGTTCCAGCATTAACAGCTGCATTAGTAATAGCTGCATTGCCAGTTACTCCAGAAATTGGAGTTGGGCCAGTTGCAGATAAAGTCCAGTCAAGAGGAAATGCCGCACCGCCGTTATCATTTGTAACTGTTTTAACTAAGGTGAGATGTCCCTGTTGGAGAGTGTTGGTGTAGGTACAATCAACTGTTTCTCCGGCGGCTAAATTAATATTAGCAACTCGACTTGCGTTGTTTGTTGAAGTGCCTCCAGAAGGATCTGTACATGAAATGGTGACTGCATAGGCTGCATTAGCATTTTCTGTGACAGAATAAGTTCCAGCATTTACTCCTGTAAATGTTTGAGTGTTAGAAAGTGTTGGATCAGCATCGTCATCAAGATTGAAGGTAGTAGGAGTTAAGCCTGTTGTGGTGAATCCAAAGTCTTGCGCAGCATCAGGTACTGTATTTTTGTGAATAACGATTGTACCAGTCTGAATAATTGCACTGGCTGCCATCTGATTATCTCGGCCACCACCGGTAACAGCATCTCCATCAACGTCTGCAATTTGGACGTGGTAAGGAGAACCACTGATATTTACTGCCGAATTTCCTGCGCCCCAATCAGCTTGGGTTGAAACATGTGCGCCCCAGGTAATTAAGACTTCGCATTTTCCTGAGTGCTTATCGGCACATAAGTTTGGGACATTAAACTGTAAGGTAAGAGCTGTATCGCTGTCTCCAGCATAGGTGCCTGAAACTAGAGTAGGACCAGACGAGATTCCGCTGCCAACCCAGGTTCCGTTTCTAATTTTGAAATGTCGATTAGCTCGAGCCACATCGTGACCTGCTGCATTTGGATCAGTAGGAATCAATCCTGACAACACAGGGGTCAATGAGGCACAGCTGGCAAGGTTTGTAATAGCTGGGTCACATAAGTCAGCGCTGGTTAAAGCGTTTGGAGCAAGTTCCGAGAAGTTATCATCGGTCATGAAATCATAAGAATGCTTGCCGCCTTTTGTGGTGCTGTATTTTACGATTACGGTATGAATTCCTGGAGTAAGGTTATCAATAGCCAGTCTTTGAACACTGGAATCATCTTCGTGATAGGTTGAATTACTGGAATTTAAATTACCAGATGTCCAATGACAGCCGATGTCTGCACCAGTGTAGCCATCACCATCATCGTTGGAGCACTGGGTGTACATATCAATAGATGCGCCAGAGGCGTCTTTGAATGTAGTCATTGCAACCTCTTCACCATCTAAAGTGTTTACCACAACGTTATAGAGAGGGACAAAAACATTCTCTAAAACAAAATTATATATAAACGAGCCATTTGAATCAGTGGTAACTTGGGCTTCTGATTCGTGGGCTATTTCGTCTCCATATGAGTTGCCAAAAATTCTGACCGAATATGTTTTTAATGATTCAAATAGAGAACCAAAAAGTGAGACGTTTTCTTCTGGATAATAGTCATCCTTATCTGTTGTTAAAAGAGGCGAAGAGACTGAGGTTGTCTCTGAAACTGTTTCAGAAGAAAATTCAGAGACTGGTTCAACGACCGGAGTAGGTTCTTCTGTGTCCTGAACGACTGGTTCAACGACCCTGTCTATGGCCGGAGAACTAACCGGCTCTGAAACGACCACATCAGAAGAAGTTGCTTCTTCTTCGGCACGAACAGAAATTACTGAGACTAAGCTGCTAAACATGACTGCGATAGCCAATGTGGCTACTATTCGGTTTTTAAACATAATACATATTCACCGTCCTCCTTGTTAGGAGGCTTGGGAGAATTTAATTAATTAAAACTGGTTAATTTATAATAGAAAGAACGAAAGGCTGAATTATTCTACTCTTACTTACAGCGAAAGTCCATGGTTTGAGCCCTCTGTGGCCCAGCTATTGATCTTTTTTGGTAAATGTGGTATTTTATGGAGCAATCAGAGATTGCGGAATATCTTTACATTCACCGTAGTTATTCCTTATATTCTCAACATTAATTTGCTATTAACATGGGTTTTGGAGCTATGGCACCAAGATTCGTAATTTTATAAAAATGGCTAGCACAATCAGAACAGTCGGACGATCAAAGATAGCAGTTGGTTTTTTCATAATGGTATTTGCCTTGTCGATGGCATTGCAGACAACCCCATTTGGAGTAAGCGCTAATCATGGCGGACCTTATGGCAATGATCCAGTTGATAAAATAATTCTCTGTCACGATGAAAGTGGTGACGGAACCGACTATCATTCTTCTGGTGGCGTGAATACCAGCTCCGTAACCAATAATGGAGGACATGCCAGTCATGCTACTGATATTATTCCGCCTTTTCACTATCAAAAGAATAATAATAGTCCTATAGAATCTTACCCGGGTCTCAATTGGAATGCCGTAAATGAGGACATTTGGCATGGCGGGGCTTGCGATGGAGACGGTACCAACTCCAACTCCAACTCCAACTCCAACTCCAACTCCAACTCCAACTCCAACTCCAACTCCAACTCCAACTCCAACTCCAACTCCAACTCCTTCAGTAACACCTGACCCCACACCGGCACCAACACCGTTTGTAACTAGTAGCGCTGGAGGGGGAGGTAACGCCGGATTTACTCCACCAACTGTAACTCCAACTCCTTCGTCTACTCCAAGCCCAACACCAGTTGTAGCTGGAGCAAGTACTGAAGAGTTGCCAGCAACCGATATCTCAATGTTAGATCGAATGTTGCTCTCATTCTTTAGTGCAATGATGATGACTGGATTGTTTATGACCCTTATCGGCAGCCGAAAACTTCCAAAAGTAGTTCTCGAACGCATAAGCTAAAATTGGAAAATAACTAAAAGGGCCGCAACGGCCCTTTTAGTTATAATGATATGTTTCAAATTAATCCTGACCAAAAAAATTATTTCAAAATTGGTATCCTTCTTATCTTAGTAGGATTTTTGGGTTTTATGATTCCATTTCTATCAATAGGGTTTGCTCGGGAAGAAAGTTTTATTCAGAAGTTTGAGCAGACAAATGCCAAACCTGCTTCGGCAACTCCTTTAGTTTCACCTACTCCAACTCTTGACCCAAATGCTAATAATGTTAAAAACCGCTTGGTTATTCCTGGAGCCAATATTAATATGGCTATTATTGAAAGCTCAAGCGAGCGTGCCCTATGGCGCGGGGGATGGCTCTGGCCCAACGGCTCAACTCCTGACAAGGGAGGCAACACAATAATCTTTGGACACCGCTTTCGCTATTTGCCGCCGGTAACTAATACGCTTTATAACTTAGACAAAGCGTCTATGAATGATGAATTCTATATTACTTGGCGCGGTAAAGAATATCATTATCGTGTTTCAGAGATAAAAATCGTTAATCCGAAAGATATTTATATTTTAGAGCAATCTTCTGGGGCCGAAGTAACGCTTGTGACTTGTTTTCCTCTTTTCTCCAGCAAACAGCGCTTGGTTGTGATTGGAACTCTTATCCAGTAATAGTATACTGGAGTAGTGAAATACGTTACTCGTAAGATAAGAAAGCTCAACCTCACGCACCTTATAATTTTTAATATTGTTGCATTTTTGGCTATCAAAGCCATTATCCCTCTTTCAGTTTCTCAATTTGCAGATATTGGAACTGTAGTAACCCCTTTTGATTCCAGGGAGATTGTTAGCCAGACCAATAAAGCCCGCTTAGCCCAAAATCTTATAGCTCTAAAAGCTAATACAAAGCTTGATCTGGCTGCTTACGAAAAGATGCGAGATATGATCAAGAATAACTATTTTGCCCATGTCAGTCCAAGCGGGGTAACGCCATGGGCTTGGATTAAAGACTCGGGATATAAATACTCATATGCTGGTGAAAACTTGGCTTTAGGCTTTACTAGTGCGGCTGATACTGTTAAGGCTTGGCTCAACTCACCAGGACATAAGGCAAATCTTCTAAATTCTCATTATAGCGAGATCGGCGTGGCTACTGGCTTAGCTTCAATTAATGGCATAAGCGGTGTTCTCGTGGTTCAAACCTTCGGCAGGCCTTCCGCAACTGTAATTAATACCAGCAAACTTAAGCCGACAGCTATTTCTACAGATCCTAAGGTACCTTCTAGATCCGGAGCTATTACGAAAGACTTGTATGCAAGCTTTGAAGAGGCAGGAAGGTTAGTAAATGCCTATGTTCTATACTTGATATCACTTATCGCTATTATTGGAATCGCAGGAATCTTTAAGGGATACAGCAGAAAGATGCTGCTTACTATGGGCGTCAGCTTTAATTTGCTGATAATGGTATTTATAGTGCCGGCTTTCCAATTGGTTACTCGAACGAGCATCTTCTAAGATAAACTAAAAGCACCGCCTAGGGCGGTGCTTTTAGTTTAGGGATTTTGGACTTTATTATATACAGCCTTTGATATGTTGCTAATAATATTTGATAAATCAGAAAGACTCTTGCCTTTGGTCATGATACAAAGCATATAAGGTCTTTTTGGGTAATATATAATTCCGCAATCGTGGAGCTCAACTATTTCAATGGTCTTTTTGTCGTTTATTAAAATACTTTCTCCGTATTTATGAGCAACCTTGATTGAGTTTGGAATACCAGCGACTAAGCCTGATTCAAATTTGGTTTGGCTCAATAGCGTAAGCGCATGTTCAGACATTTCTCGACTAAGATAGGTGGAGTTGTAAAGAATTCTTAAAAAGAAGGTATATTGGTGGGCGGATATGGTGTAATCTCCATTAGCCTTTTCTGGATTATCAAGGCCTAGGTCAGTATAAACTTCGCTTATAACACCGTCGGGTATATTGCTTATTAGGGTATAGGCGGCTCCATTGTCTGAATCGATAATCATCCTATTTATTAAATCGTTCACAGCATAACTTTGGCCTAGCACCAACTTTGTGCCTTGGTCGTATGGAATTTCAGAAATAAGATTTTTTATTTCTGATGTAAATTTTATTTGATTAGTTAAGATTTGAGGATTTGAATCGGCTTTTTGGAGATAGGCAATCATTACCACTACTTTTAGTAAACTAGCAGGGGTGAATTTTTGGTTTTCGTTAATTCCCAACCAGTTATCACCGTTTCGGTAGTATATAGATACTGTATTATCATTGGGGTAATCGCTCTTCTTTATTATGTTATTTATGGTCTTTTCTAGATCGCTATCTTTCTCAAGCCCAACTCCGTCGGGTCTTTCATAGAAAAGAAGGGGGCTAATTAGTCCGTAAGGGTTGTCTTTTTCTCGAATGGCATGAGGCAATTCTGAAGCGGAAACATTACTATCTATTCTATGAACAATGAATGCATCCAAGCACAAACTTACTATAAAAAAAACTGCCAAAACCAAATATATATGTTTTTTCAGTAGTTCTTTCATCTATCTAATTAAAGCACAGACCTTTTTGGGAGGCTAGAGGTCCAAGGCAAATTATCCCCAAAGTCTCTTAAGTCCATAAGTATAAATAGTCGCAAGGATTGCGGTTGAACCATAAAAAATCCAGACTATTCTTAATGGACCAGACTGAAGGTCGTCTCCCAGTGCTAAGGAGTGGAAGAAAGTTAATAGGAATCCAATTGTGCTTATAATTAATATTTTATTCCAGTGCTTGGTAAAGAAACCACGCTTCTTGAGCGCTTTACCAATGTCATATGTAAGCAGTAGAACTAATCCTATGATTCCTAACCAAATATCATCAGACTCAGCCAGTAAGAATAGTGTCTGTGGCCGGAAGTGTATGTTAGTCAGCAATAAGAGGGGATGGAGGATAATAAAAATAAAAATAAGTGCTGCGGTCCATTGAACAAAAGTATCAAAATCAAAGTTCTTTCTTAGCCAAGGTTCAAACACTCCGCTTATTGCGTGTAGCCATAAAAGAGAGAAAGCCGCTAACCCAAAAATAGGGAAGAGGTTATTAATAATTAATTGAGTATTTAAAGTCCAATGAAGATGACTTACTCTTACCCAAACAGGATAGAGTACTGCCAAGCAAGCTCCAAGAATAATTAAAATCTTTTTGATAGTATTCATAGATATATTATATCAAACATTATTTAAATTAGAATACATAGACCCTAGTAATTAATTATTAAAACAAATCATCGTGGTTCAATAGAGAGTTTTTTACAAATGTTGCCCAAGTTTTATTGGGAGAGCTAATCAGAAACTAGAAATTTTGGAAAATATTTTCAGTTATGTTACCTTTGTTTTGGATCTTTGACATGGACTGCGAAAAATTAACCCCAAATGCCCTAAAAATTTTTGAAAAAATTAAATCACTCTACCCTCCTGATCCATGGGGGCACGGACAATGGGAGGAAGAAGGAAGAATTTATGATAATGGCTGGCACGATCTAAGAAAAGAGCAAGATCGTGAGAAGCTTATTAAATGGTACGCACATATGATCGGTTCTTCTGTTATTACTTTTGCTGAAGCGCAACAAATGAAAACGGGTAAGTTCACTAAAAAATCTTTTCATTTTAAAATGTCTAAGGAGTGGATTTTAAAAGCATTGATTTTACGCGAACTAGATTATCAAATTGAGACACAGGATTAGTTGACTCATTATAATTGCCGACAGTTGTCGGCTTTTTAATTTAAAATAATTTTGGTAAAATAAATTATAAATTAAATAAATAATTTTATGGAACAAGTTCCAAAACAATCGTCAGGAGAGCAAGTGATAGAACAAACAAAAGAGGAGCGGATCCGGAGTCTAAGGGAGATGAAAGGAGATTTAGAGAGAAGTCTCCAAACAGCCTCAAGACGTCCAGAAGATGTCGAGCAACTGGAAAGAGTCAATCAGACTCTTAGAGAACTAGGAGCGGAGTAAACCAAAAACCGGCTTCAAGCCGGTTTTTGGTTTAAAGTAATCTATTTTTAAAAAATGAGGTTTTACGCCAAATTATAATAATATGCTTTATATAGGTTTGGTAATCTTTTTAAAAAAATTATTTCTGAAAATTTTTGAGTTAGGGCCCTCAATTTTTCTAAAAATCTAATTGAAAACTCTTTGCTAATAATTATCAACAAAAAAACTTTTAATAAAACGTTGAATATTTTATAATTAGTAAATCAAAACATGAAATACGTTAAGTCATTACTGTGTTTCTTCTTACTCACTGCTTTTGTATTACCATTTTATGTTTCTGCAGATTCTCTTTCTGTTCTTTCATCAGTTAACTCTCAAAATATTTTAGAAAAAATTGATCTCACCGTTTCGGCCCCCAATCTTTCTCCTTCCCCAAAGACTTCTCCCGCGCGAACTTCGATGTTGTATATTTCTTTATTGCCGAAGAAATTACCAAAGATACCATTACCAAAAATTCAAAAGCCTAAGCTGCCTTCAAAAGTATCTTTGGATTTATCAGGATCTATTCAAGCGGTCTTATCAGCAAATAAAAATTTACAAGAATCAATACTTGCTGGGGCGGGAGAAAAGGCTAACTCTGTTTTGCAAGTTGCCAATAATCAACTAGCTACATCTAGACAGACTAGCTCTATCATTTCAAAAACCACAGGAGATCTTCTCTCAAAAAATAAGGGACTCCAAGACTCTGTAATTGAAAATGTGGGAAATATAGTCAGTTCAGTTTTTAATACTACAGATATGAGCATGGCTCATTCTGAAGAAGTGATTGCTACAACAGCTGCAATCGCTAAGGAAAACGCAGAATCCCTAACCGGTTCTTTGGCAGACAAGCTTTTGTTTAAGGTGCAACATCCAACTGCACAAAGTCCCAAAGTAGAAGCTTCCCGGCCAGTTGCTGAATCAATTAATAAGACAGAAGAAACAGCAGCTATTGGATTGCCTCAATTTTTGAAAAATAATACGATCTCTCAACCTTCAAAAACTGGTTTGTCGTCAAACCCCACCTCTATTCTCACGGAGAATGACATTCGAACTTTAGTTAACAAACTAGTTAGAGAAAGTGCTACACCTCCATCTGGTGTAGTTCTTGCTAATCTAACCAAAGACCTTAACGACCTTAAGGGAATAGTGGCGATATTGCCTCGTTCAACAATTCTCGTTAGCACTAACAGCAATGCTGGATATATACCTCCCGCAGTTTCTAGCGGTAACATAACTCTTAACATTAATAGTATTACCACCTCGACTGGTGGTCTTAGCTTAAGCCCCTCAAGCGGATTGGTGAGTATTTCTGGCAATCTTGGTGTCGGAGGAACCTTGGCAGTCAACGGAATAACCTATACTTGGCCTTCAAGCATCGGGTCTTCTGGGCAGGTGTTGCAAAATGATGGATCTGGAACGCTGACATGGGCCACTGTTTCAGGTTCAGGCTCTGGTACGCAAACAAAGGATGACGGAGCTCAAAACCTTGCGAGTGCTACAAAATTAAACTTTGCAAATAACTCTTTTTCTCTCGTTGCTTCAGGAACTACAGAAACCATCGTAAATATCGACTGGACTAATGGCCCCGCCTCTAAAGGAATTGCCCAGACCATCTCTGGGCTTTGGACTTTTACTAGAGGAGCTTCTCTTTCAACAAGCCTTGAAGTTGGAACCTCTGCTTCTATCAGCGGAAACATAAATTTTGGTGGTAGCGGAGCTCATTCAATTGGTGTTTCTACAGGTTCTGGAGCTCTAACCATTAACGCCTTTACTTTGGGCGGAGCTTTAACAGCGACAAATCAAGATATCGTAAATGCAAAACATATTACTATTGGTACTTCTAATATTAATAACGCCTTTACTTTGGTGGATACAAACACAGGTACCACCTCAACTGCTTCTTTTAACTTAAGAGCTAACAGCTTAACAACTGGTACCGCTGCTTCTATCTCTGCTACCGCGCTTACCACTGGTAGCGCTTTCACTATTAAGGTAGCCTCAGCTTCTTCGGGCGCTACTGCCTTTAAGGTCATTAATAATAACCTTGGTAATGCTAATACCGTAGCTTCTCTATCAGCCCGAGGTAACTTTGAAATTGCAGGCTATGCTTCTGCTTCTCGCTTTATCCAGAATGGCGCCACTGCTTCTAATACGTTTGCAGGTTCTTTGAACACCACTCTTGGTGTCCATGCCACCGGTAATGTCACAACTGCTGGCCTTATATTTCAAACCACTAACACTGGTTCCAACTCATTTTCTGGCTCGCTTGAAGTAACAAAAGGTATCCATGCTACCAATGGCATTTCTGTCTTAACTGGCGATGTCACTATTGCTGGCGGGAACAAGCTTAACCTTTCTGCCGGGGGTACTATTCAGGCAGCTACAGGTACTCTAACAATTAACGCCTTCACTTTGGGCGGAGCCATAACTGGTGCTTCTCAAAATATTACTGGTTTGAACTTATTAACGGGCACACAAGCCTCAGTTTCTGCGGCTTTTGAGATAGGTACCTATGCTTCTATTTCAGGCAATATCACTTTTGGGGGTTCGGGCACCCACACTATCCAAACAGCAGCCGGTTCTGGCGCTTTGACTATCAACGCGTTTAGCTTAGGGGGCACACTAACCGCCACTAACCAAGATATTAGCAATGCCAAACACATTGCTATTGGCACTTCCACCATTAATACTCTGTTTTCTTTGGTCGATGCCAACATAGGATCTACAGCGACTGCCTCATTTAACATAAGAGCGAACTCTCTAACCACTGGTACTGCTGCTTCTATCTCTGCTACTGGTTTAACAACTGGCAGCGCCTTTAGTATCCGCATTGCGTCTGCTTCAGTTGGAGCCACTGCCTTTTTAATACGTAACACTAATGTTGGTAACCCTTTCACAGTAGCTTCCATTAGCTCTTTGGGTAACTTTGAAATCGCAGGTTATGCTTCAATATCAGGAAGCGTGCTTTCAAAGCGTTTAAGCATTGGTTCGATCGTCAATAATAGCGCATTTAGACTCGTTGATTCTGCGGTCGGAGGCAGCACCTCTACTGCTTCTTTCTCGATTCGGGCCAACTCTCTTACAACGGGTACCGTGGCCTCTATCTCTGCTACTAGTTTAACAAGTGGCAATATATTCAGCATTACCGCCACGACCTCTGCGTTTACTGGTAATGTATTCAAGATAAATGCCAAAAACATAACTACAGGCGGTACTATATTTAACATTTCTGTTCCAGCTTCAACTTCAGCCAATAATCCTCACGGGATTTTATTGGTTACAAGTAACACCGGTGCCACCATAGCCTCAATGTCTACAGGAGGTTCCTTGGCATTAAGAGGATTTATATACGCTCGTGGTTCTGTCGCTACCTGTACCGGCACAAACACTCCAAGCTCCGGTTGTATCGACTATGCAGAAGACATGCCTACTCAAGATCTATCTTTGAGTGCTGGTGATCTGGTTTCTATAAATAAAGACCAAGAAGGTGCGGAATTTGGTGTAGTAAAGTCAGAAAAGCCTTATGATTCATCCTTGATGGGTATAGTTTCTACAAACCCAGCTATCGTTATCGGAGAAAGTGTAAGAACGGGAGGGGCAGCCCTTATAGCAAAGGCTGGAGTGGTTCCAATTGCCTTAGCTGGTCGTGTCCCTGTTAAAATTTCTTACGAAAATGGCGATATTAAAAAAGGTGATTACATCACCTCCTCCCTTCAGCCAGGTAAGGGCGCCAAAGCGCTCCGTAGCGGCCGAGTTGTCGGTATAGCTTTAGAAGATGCAACAGAATTATCAGGAAAACAAACAGTTATGGTGTTTCTTGAGACTGGCTATATTCCAGAAGGAATATTTGTCCAAAATGAGGCTTCTAACTTACTGGGAGTTACTTCTCAAGACAATTCCTTGCCACCATCTCCCC
>JAIFWG010000023.1 GCA_019662005.1 Candidatus Parcubacteria bacterium | reverse complement strand
GAGGGTTGCGTCATTGTATGAAGTTAATTTAAACACTGCTGCATTGGTCTTAGCTTCAATGGATTATATTCCTGGCCGAATGGAAGTTATTCAGAAGGAGCCTTTTAAGGTCGTGGTTGATTATGCACATACGCCAGATTCTTTAGAAGCGGTTTACAAATCATTAAAACCAGAAAGCGGCAGATTGATCTGTATACTCGGCGCAGCCGGCGGCGGACGAGATAAATGGAAGCGTCAGGAGTTTGGAGCGATCGCTGAGCGTTATTGCGACGAAATATTTTTGACTAACGAAGATCCGTACGAAGAAGATCCAGAAGAAATTTTAAATCAAGTTCAAAAGGGGATTCAAACTGATTCTAAACTCCATCGGATTTTGGATCGTAAAGAAGCGATCAGTGCGGCGCTTGGCGCCGCACGTACGGGAGACACAGTGGTAATCACTGGTAAGGGCTCCGAAACCACCATGGCTGTTCAAGGCGGCAAAAAAATTCCTTGGTCGGACAAAGAAGCAGTATTGACCTTACTGGGTTAGAGGGTAAGATAACCTTATAGTCCTTTAAAAATAGTGGCTGATCCTCCCAACGCATTTTTAATCTTTGATGCTTGCATGCCCCGAATGACAACTTGTAAGCCTGATAAATCATGCGAGAAGAACGAAAAGATTCTTTGTATACATCGTTTTAAGTTTCCAGCCGTTATTCATTATTGCAGAGGATCCAACTTTTTTAAGAGATCAGACTTATGGATCATTCTGTACTTTATAAAAATACTATTAGGACCCTTAGCTTCTAGACTTTCTATATGTCGGGTTATTGTTGTGACCAGAGATAAAAAGTTTCTAGAAGCAGCGGAGAAGGAGTGGAATCAAATTAAAAATGATCAGTCAGGATACAAACTGGCGTTTAATACTGCATCTGTAGTAGATCTCAAGTCTGGAATAGAATTCATCATTGAACAAATTGAGTGTAAAAACTACGGCACTGATGCTGCTGGGAATCAGCATTGCGCAATCGAGAAACTAAATAAACGCATGGCCCGATAGGAGGGCCTTTTCTATTTGCCTATGTTTTTGATAATATAGCTATATGGCCGAACCAGAGGTCCTACTTACTTCAGCAAAATCATTTCATGCGAAAAATGCGCCAGGCATTTCATGGCTGTTGATTATTTTATTTCTAGCATTCCTGCCTTTGTCTGTTATGATCTTTGGCAAAAACCAGCAGCTGGTAGGCCCCATAGCAACTATTGACCCGACCCCTTCTGCAACCGCACAGCCTAGAGTCTACACAGTTTCTTATGATGCTGGAGTCTTTAGTCCTACCAATTTGCGTATTCATGCTGGGGATACTGTTAAATTTAAAAATTCGAGCGTCTTTCCACTACATGTAACATCCAGTGATGTGATCGGCTTTGATAGTGTGGGGGATATACCGCAAGGCAGTTATTTCGTGTTTACCTTTGCCGCCAAGGGAGAATTTTCTTATCACAGTACCCGCAATGTAGATCAAGGTGGTACAATTATTGTTAGATAATGCAATTTAAAGCTAATTTATTTATAAAAGAGTTTCTATTATTTTTCTCCACCCTTTTGGTTGGAGGTCTTGTTGCTTTTCGATACAGTATCATCAATTCAGGCACGCAGATTATTCAGACTGCTGCTTGGTCTTGGCTGGATGTGAGCGTTTTTGTCGGAGTGATAATATTTTTTCTGGTGATGACAAAGATCCGTCGTGTGGCGGGGTTTATTTTTAAAGTTCTGCTCATCTTGCTTGTATTCTCTGGAAGCTCAGTTGTCGCTGGAGCATTTTTGTCTCCGCCAAAGGATATGATCTTCGTGGGTTTGGTTCTTATTCTATTTTTATTCCTGAGAAATGTATTAGTTCATAACATCGCAGTTATTATGGCTATAGCTGGAGTTAGCGCACTGGTGGGAGTTGGAATTACCCCCACATTAGCTATTGGCGCTTTAGTGGTATTATCTATCTACGATATTATAGCGGTGTATCAGACCAAGCACATGGTCCGTCTAGCAGAAGGGATGATTGATAGCGGCGCTATCTTTGGATTTATTATTCCTCAAGATTTTAAATCATTTTTTGTGGCCACTGGTCACGCAAAGCAACAGGTTGGCAATCAGTTTATGGTTTTAGGCTCCGGCGACATTGGCTTACCTCTAATTTTTGTAAGTTCATTAATGCGACAGTCCTTAACTCAAGCAATGATTGTGGCCGGGTTCTCTCTCTTGGGAGTTCTGGCTACTCACTTAATATTTATTAATCAGAGACAAAGACAAGCAATGGCAGCCTTGCCACCTATTGCCACCATGAGCATCATCGGCTATCTTATATCTCTCTACATATGAAAATTACATTTTTTGGCGGCGCACAATCAGTGACAGGTTCAAACTACATGGTTGAGCATGGGGATTTAAAATTTTTAATTGATTGCGGATTGTTTCAGGGTTCTCCTGATGCTGAATTACGCAACTACGATCCTTTTCCTTACGACCCCAGCAAGATTGATTATGTTTTTGTAACTCATAGCCACGCTGATCATACCGGCCGCTTGCCAAAATTATACAAAGAAGGATTTAGAGGAGTTTTATATGCTACGCATCCGCTCGTCGATATGATTAAAATCGCGCTCCCTGATAACTTAAGCATCTTAAAAGAAGAAGCTCGCAAGGAGATGCATCCGGTCTTGTTTAGTGCTGCTGATTTGGAAGGTATTATCAACTTAGCTCAAGGTAAAGACTATGGGGAAGTTCTTGATCTAGGAAGCGGAGTAACTGCCACCTTGCATGATGCCGGCCATATCCTCGGTTCTGCTATTATTGAAATTAATATTGAAGGCAAGAAAATTTATTTCTCTGGTGATTTGGGAAATCCTCCGACCCCATTGCTGAAAAACTTTGAGTATCCTGTCGATGCTAATTATGTAGTAGTGGAATCAGCTTATGGCGCTCGCGTGCACGAAGATCGCAAAGAACGACGAGAAATTCTCCAAAATGTAATCAAGGATACAATAAAACGAAACGGTACCCTTATGATTCCTTCGTTTGCGATGGAACGCACCCAAGAATTACTTTTTGAATTAAATAATTTAATAAATGCTGGAGAGATTCCCGAAGTTCCAATTTTTGTAGACTCGCCTTTAGCTACTCATCTTACTGAAGTATATAGAAAGTACCCTGACTATTTTAACAAAGAAGCTGCTTACCTAATTCATTCTGGAGATGACATTTTTAATTTTCCTGGACTTCGATTTACACTGACCACCGAAGAATCAAAAGGCATCAATGATATTAAGGGCGCCAAAGTAATTATTGCAGGTTCCGGCATGTCTACTGGCGGAAGGATTTTACATCATGAACGCCGATATCTTTCTGATTCAAACTCAACACTGTTATTTATTGGTTATCAAGCCGAAGGGACTCTTGGCCGTCGTATTCTAGACGGGGCCGAAGAAGTAAGTATCTTTGGCGAAAAAGTGTCTGTTCGCTGCACTGTTAAGGCGATTGGCGGTTATTCGGCTCATGCAGACCAACCTACGATTGTAAAATGGCTAGAGGAAGGCAACAAAAACAAAACCCTCAAAACCGTATTTGTTGTTCAGGGTGAAGCCGAATCCGCCGACACTCTCGCGGGTGTAATTAAGGAAAGACTCTCTGTAGATGCCATCGTTCCCACTGTAGGCCAAAGCGTCGAAATCTAATATTAATAGCCCACCCTTTTAAAGTTGTTTTAATTTTTGGTATACTTTACACATGGAACCATCTCAAATTACTCCAAACGACACAGCTCCAAATGTGGTGAGCGATGGTAAGATGAATGTCCCCGAATCAAAGCTTCCGGCATTTAAAGAGCCGGCAGATTTCCGGGCCTCTCTTCATTGGAGAATCTTTCGTATTATTGCTGAATTTGTAGACGGCTGGCAGTTCTTAGCTAGCTTTCAAAAAACAATCACCTTTTTCGGCTCCGCTCGTTTTCAGCCGGGAGATAAATGGTATGAAGAAGCTCGCACTCTAGGAAAAATGTTAGTAGGCGAAGGTTTTGGTATTGTAACCGGCGGGGGACCTGGAATTATGCAGGCAGGAAACCAGGGTGCTTCAGAAGCAAACGGCCAGTCAATCGGCTTAAACATTAAGCTGCCTGTAGAACAGCGTATAAATCCTTATGTTAAAGAAAGCGCCGCCTTTCATTATTTCTTCGTTCGAAAATTAATGATGTCCTACGCAGCTCGGGCTTACGTGTTTTTCCCTGGAGGATTGGGAACTTTAGATGAAGTTTTCGAAATTTTGACGCTTATTCAAACAAAAAAAATATCCCAACAAATTCCAGTAGTCTTGGTTGGTAAGGAGTTTTGGTCCCCAATTCATAATTGGCTTACTGAATCTATTTTTAAACAATTGCACGCTATCGACGAGCAGGATCTTAGCTTGTACACTATTGTGGATACCGCTCAGGAGGCCTATGAAATAGTTAAAAATGCCCCTCCTCGCGACGACTTGTTTTATTAGAGATTTTGTGGTACAATAAGGGCGATTAATCTTAATACACGGTTCATTCCCGTGTTTAGTATTAAATAGAGACTATGAGCGATTTTAAAGTAAATAATATTATTATTCCTAACGAGCTACCTGTTATCCCTCTCAAGAACCTCGTTCTATTTCCGAAGGTAGTAGTTCCAATTATTATTCAGCGCCCAAAATCTGTGGGTGCTCTTGATGATGCTTTGAGCCGAGACCGTTTAGTCTTCTTTGCGGTTCAGAAAAATCCCGACGATGATATCACCGCAAATGATATGTATCAAGTTGGTACGATCGGCCGGATTGTTTCAGTTTTTAAACTGCCAGACGGATCATCTAAAGTGGATGTAGAAGGATTGGTGCGTGCCAGAATCTCCGAGTTTACAGCTGAAGAGCCCTTCTTTAAAGTTAACGCTGAACCATTCTCATTGATTATTCGAGACAACCTCGAAGAAAAAGCATTACTCCGACGAGCTATTGAACAATTCAGAACTATTTCTGAAGCTCGATCATTCCCGACAATTCTTCCAGAGATTATATACATGATGTCTCAACTTAAAGACACCGAGCATCTTGTGAGTTTAATGACTGTTAACCTAAACCTGGAAATCGAAAACCAGCAAAGAATCCTGGAGTTAGAAAGCATGCTTGATGTTTTGCGTCAGCTAAATATGTATTTGGTTCGAGAGACGGAGATTCTCGAAGCCGAAAAAACTGTTGCTAAAGAAACAAAGAAACAAATTGGCAAAATGCAAAAAGAACTTTTCCTCCGCGAACAGCTAAAAAGTATTGAAAAAGAGCTTGGAGTTGAGGACGAACGAGGAGAGGTTGAAACTCTGCGCAGTAAGATTGCTGCTGCAGGCATGCCAAAAGAAGTAGAGGAGAAAGCTATGAAGGAATTAAACCGTCTTGGCAAAATGCCATCGTTTAATCCTGAAAGTTCTTACTTGCGAACTTACCTTGATTGGTTGATTGATTTGCCATGGTCAAAAAAGACTAAAGAAAAGATTGATTTAAAAGAAGCAGAAAAGATACTCAATCAAGACCATTATGGATTACAAAGAGTAAAGGAGAGAATCCTTGAATATCTTGCTGTTCAAAAGCAAGTCGGAAAGCTTAAGGGCCCTATTTTATGTTTAGCTGGTCCTCCTGGAACCGGTAAGACTTCTATTGGTCAATCCATCGCCAAAGCCCTTGGCCGAAAATTTGTTCGCGTCTCGTTGGGAGGCTTGAGAGACGAAGCAGAAATCCGAGGACATCGCCGAACTTATGTTGGCGCACTGCCTGGCCGTCTTATTCAGGGTATTCACAATGCTAAAGTAAAAAATCCAGTATTTATGCTCGATGAAATCGATAAAGTAGGTATGGATTTCAGAGGGGATCCTTCAGCAGCATTGCTTGAAGCGCTTGATCCAGCGCAGAATAATGCATTCTCTGATCATTACTTAGAAGTGCCATTTGATTTATCAGATGTATTGTTTGTAGCGACTGCTAACCAACTCGATACCATTCCTCCAGCCTTGCGTGATCGTTTGGAAATCATTGAATTCCCTGGATACACTGAAGATGAAAAATTTCATATCGCAAAAAACTTCTTATTGCCTAAGCTATACCAAGATCATGGTTTAAAAAAGAGAGCTTTAGTTTTGCAAGACAGCGCAATCATGGATGTCATTCAGCACCATACTCGAGAAGCCGGGGTTCGAGAACTCGAGCGACAGCTTGCCACGATTATTCGAAAAGTAACTCGCAAGTTAGTAGAATCTCCATCCACTAAACAGCTGAGCGTTTCTCGCGATAATGTTCATAAATATTTAGGCGCTCCTAGATATAGCCACCAAATGGCAGAGAAGAAAGATGAAATCGGAGTTGTAACTGGATTAGGTTGGACTCCTGTAGGCGGAGAAGTGTTCTCAATTGAAGTTACAAAAATGCCTGGTACTGGCCGATTGCTTTTGACTGGTCAGCTCGGCTCTGTAATGCGCGAATCAGCTCAAGCAGGTCTGTCGTATGCTCGAGCCTATACTGCGAAAGCCGCAAAACGGGAAGATATTGGCAAAGAAGATATTCATATTCACGTACCATCTGGTGCGATCAAAAAAGACGGTCCGTCAGCCGGTATTGCCATGACGACTGCTTTGGTATCGCTCCTGCTTGGAAAAGCGGTTAAAAAGGAAGTGGCCATGACTGGCGAGGTTACCCTGCGAGGTAAGGTGCTCGAAATTGGCGGTGTCAAAGAAAAAGTTCTTGCAGCTCACAGAGCCGGAATTAAAACTATATTGCTCCCAGCCGACAATAAAAAAGACATGGAAGACGTACCTAAGGAAGTAAAGCGTGACGTAAAATTCATTTTCGTCAAAACAATGGACGATGTTCTCAAAGTAGCCTTCAGGTAAATTATAAAAACAGGCCCCGCGATTCGCGGGGCCTGTTTTTGACTTTAAGCAAAAATATGGTATATCTTTGTGGCACCTTTACAACATGATTCAAGTAGTAGTTCCTATCGTAATGTTTCTCGCTCTTGCGATTTTAATCGGATTGGCAATAAGTAACAAAATAAATAGGCAGCAGCGCAAGAAGGCACAAGAACAAGAAGATTTTAAAACTTATATAAAAAAAGTATCTGATCAATATCGAGAGTACTTTCACTCCAAGGGAATACCGCTTGATATTAAGGATGATCGGTCGAACAGAATTGTTATCAAAACAGGCAGGATGCCCTCGGGTGCATATCTTCTGATACAGCCGTCATTTGCTGGCTATAAGGTTAGTATTGAAAATCATGAAATTTCAAAATCCGAGACAGTTATTCATCACATCCTTTCTGACGTCTTAACTCCTTACTGGATTAAAGGGGGCGGAAATATTATTCAAACAACGATTTCTAAGTCATTTCTTTTAAATGAGTTAGAGAGCATAGGCCCAGAACATTGGCACAACAAACTTCTTCGTTATGAAGAAATCTGGAACGATCTTAAGCAGACCAGAGCGCAAGCAATAGAAATTCAAAATCGGTACGATGAAGGTATGGCCGAGATAGTTAACGAAACGAAACTCGTTTGCAATAACAAAGCACAGCCCGCATAGCGGGCTTTTTGATTTCTAATGCTCTGCTATACTGAAAAGGTGCAATTTCTAAGAGCAAATAAAAAGTTTATCTATGCGGTAGCAGTACTGGTCGGGAGTATTATTGGAGTTGGCATTTTTGGTATGCCGTTTGCGTTTGCTAAGGCTGGATTTGGAATCGGTTTTGCATTTTTGGTTCCAATTACCCTGATCGTATTGCTGGTATATACCATGTACGGCGAAGTGGTGTTGCGTACCGAGGCTAAGCACCAGCTTACCGGTTACACCAAAAAGTATCTTGGCGTTTCTTTCCAACGGATTATTTTCTTTTCTTCTTTACTTACAGCTTATGCAGGACTTTTGGCATATATCATTATTGCTGGAGACTTTTTAAATACTATTTTTTCGCCTGTTCTGTTTGCGGCTTCAAGTACCTATAGCATAGTTTTCTTTGTATTAGTTTCTCTTTTAGTACTAAGAGGACTAAAAACAGTTTCTTGGGTGGACCTTGTTTTCACAAGTCTTTACGTTGTAGTTATTGTGCTGATCTTTATTTTTGGTTTTGATAAAATTCATTTGATTAATTTGAAAACCTATACGCCCGAATATGCATTTTTACCTTATGGAGTGTTGTTGTTTGCATTTGGAGGATTGTTGGGAGTTCCTATTCAACGCGAGATGTTGATTGGCAAAGAGCACTTGATGCGCAAAGCAATCACCACCTCAATTCTTGCGGTTGCCGGATTATATTTCCTATTTACTTTCACTGTGGTGGGAATTTCAGGTGATGTAACTTCTCCTGATGCCATATCTGGTCTATTTGAGTTTCTAGGAAGCAATGTTACTTACCTGGGTGCTATTTTCGGTATTCTCGCTATTACAACCGCATTTTTGATGCTTGCTTCTGGGTTGATCGAAATGTTTAATTTTGACTTTAAGGTTCCTCGAAGCAGGGCTTGGCTTTTTGCAATAGTTCCACCTTTGTTAT
>JAIFWG010000022.1 GCA_019662005.1 Candidatus Parcubacteria bacterium | reverse complement strand
AATTAGAAATTTAGTTTTACAAGAAATCATTCAACAAAGTTACTCATTAAAGAAGGGCGTACGGAGGATGCCTTGACACTAAAAGGCGATGAAGGTCGTGGCGTGACTGCGATAAGCTTCGGGGAGCCGTCTAGCAGGCTTTGATCCGGAGATGACCGAATGGGGAAACCCAATCGAGTAAACCTCGATTACTCTGCGAAAGCAGAGGGTGCACCTGGTGAAGTGAAACATCTCAGTAACCAGAGGAAAAGAAATAGAATAGATACCGTCAGTAGCGGCGAGCGAAAGCGGTAAAGCCTAAACTTGTTTTTAGTCAGTTTACTGATCGAAGATAAGGGTAATAGGGATAGAACACTTGAACTTTAAACTTTGTAGAGACACATCATCTACAGGGTTTAAATTTCATAGAGAGTTAAAAATTCAAATACTAGCAGAACGGCCTTGGAACAGCCGACCAAAGCGGGTGATAGTCCCGTATGCGAAAGTGTTTGAACTCTCGTTTTATTTCCTGAGTAGCCCGGGATAAGATTGTCCTGGGTGAATTCGTCCATACTACTGGATAAGGCTAAATACTTTTAGTGATCGATAGCGAACAAGTACCGTGAGGGAAAGGTGAAAAGAACCCCGGCGAGGGGAGTGAAATAGCAACTGAAACCGTATGCTTACAAAGAGCGGGAGTCTGGCGCAAGCCGGATGACCGTGTGCCTATTGAAGAATGACCCGACGAGTTTATTTAAGCTGCTCTATAAGTCCTTATGGGACGGATAGGTAGGGAAACCGAGTGTTAATAGCGCGAATTTAGAACTTTCACATACAGGCTTTACGGCTTGTGTGTGAAATTTCTATAAGCAGTTTAGGTAAGACCCGAAGCCAGGCGAGCTAACCATGAGCAGGGTGAAGGTTGGAGAAATCCAACTGGAGGCCCGAACCGTTTGATCGCTCAATGTCATCGGATGACTTGTGGTTGGAAGTGAAAAGCTTATCGAGCTTGGTAATAGCTGGTTCTCCCCGAAATGCGTTTTGGCGCAGCGGCATGGAGTAATGAAGGGGGTAGAGCACTGAGTGGTGAACCGTGCCCTTACGGGTAGGTTTACCAAACAAACTCCGAATACCTTTATGAAATCTATGCCAGTGAGTCTGTGAGGGCGAAGCTTCATGGACGCAAGGGAAACAGCCCAGATCACAAATTAAGGTCCCAAAATCTATGCTCAGTGAAAAGGAAGTGTTTTGCCTTAGACAGGTAGGATGTTGGCTTAGAAGCAGCCATCATTTAAAAAGTGCGTAATAGCTTACTACTCGATTCCCCTTCGGGGGAAAGGCAAGATGCGCCGAAGATGTATAGGGGCTAAGCATAGTACCGAAATTGTGGGTTCGTACATTTTATGTACGAGCGGTAGGGGAGCATTCTCAACTGCTGTGAAGGCCATCTGTGAAGATGACTGGAGCGTTGAGAAGGGAGAATGTTGGGATGAGTAACCTCAAGTGGCGTGAAATCCGCCACCGCCGTAAGTCCAAGGTTTCCTCCGCGATGACAATCATCGGAGGGTGAGGCGTTCCTAAGTGTAAGTTGGCTTTCGGGCCAGCGATCATAATGGACAGCCGGTTAATATTCCGGCCCTCTGGCAGTGTTCGAAGGAGTGACGGAGTGTAGTAGGTTGAGCGTATAATCGGATTTAACGCGTATAGCGTAAGGGTGGGACACAGGAAAATCCATGTCCAGCCGCAAGGCACATCCAAGCGTCTTACAAATTGCCGCAAGGCGAAATTCAACTGAGCACGCTTCCAAGAAAAACTTCTACAATTAACACTGACAGAAACGTACCGCAAAACCGACGCAGGTGGACTCGCATCAGTGTGCGAAGGCGAACGAGTGATTATTGGCTAAGGAACTCGGCAAAAAAGCGGCCGTACCTTCGGTATAAGGCCTGCCACGTCTTGAACGTGGTTGCAGCGAAAGAACCCCTGGCGACTGTTTATCAAAAACACAACTCCGTGCTAAGCCGCAAGGCGATGTATACGGGGTGACGCTTGTCCGGTGCCGGAACGTTAACGGTTGAACTGGTATGGAGCAATCTGTACTGGGGAAGCCCGAAGCGCCGGTGAACGACGGCAGTAACTATAACTGTCTAAAAGTAGCGAAATACCTTGTGGGGTAAGTTCCCACGCGCATGAATAGCGGAACGACTGGGGGACTGTCTCAGCCAATAGCTCGGTGAAAATGCAATGTCGGTAAAGATGCCGACTACCCGCACCAAGACGGAAAGACCCCGGAAGCTTCACTGCAGCTTGGTATTGGTCTACGAGTTGTTATGCGTAGCGTAGTGAGTAGGATTTGAAGCCATGCTCTCGGGCATGGTGGATCCGACCCTGAAACACTCATCTTAACGATTTGTAGCTCTAACCGGTAGCACCCTGAAAGGGTGGAACCATACACAAGCCTAAAGTGAGCTCCTGGAAGTGGAGGATTTTAGGTTTGATCAAAGTTCTATTTTTTTAGGGTGTTATCGAGACAGTGCCTGGCGGGCAGTTTAAGTGGGGCACTTTTCTCCTAAAAAGTAATGGAGAAGTTCATCAAGGTTGGCTAGTTCCGGATGGACATCGGAACGATAGCGTAAAGGCAAAAGCCAGCTTAACTGCAAGACGGATGTGTCGCGCAGATGCGAAAGCAGGACTTAGTGAACCGACTCTTGCTCGTAGGAGCGGAGAAGATCAACAGATAAAAGCTACTCCGGGGATAACAGGCTAGTACCGCCCGAGCGTTCACAGCGACGGCGGTGTTCGGCACCTCGATGTCGGCTCGGCTTATCCTGGGACTGAAGAAGGCCCCAAGGGTTTGGCTGTTCGCCAATTAAAAAGCTACGCGAGCTGGGTTCAAACCGTTAAAAAACGGAAGAGAACAAAAAGGGAATTCGGTTTTTTAACCGTTTGAATCCCGAGGAAGAAGACATCACACACGGCGGCACTCTATAGCAATATATTGTGCATAGTTAACTTATTTCGGTGGAATCCTATACTTTGCTGTTGCAAAGCGGCGCAGAGATGCGTTGTAGACAGACCTGTATTTATAGGACAATACCGAGGGAAGCCGCAAGGCACCCTTAGAGACTGAATGTTAACCGTCCCAATGGGACGATGATACAGTCCATACAACTAGTAATAGTTGAATTATATGCGTGAGACAGGTTGGTCCATATCTGGTGTGGGCGTTGATATTTGAGGAGGGTTGTCCCTAGTACGAGAGGACCGGGATGAACGAACCTCTGGTGTACCAGCTGTTCTGCCAAGAGCAGCGCTGGGTAGCTATGTTCGGTTCCGATAAGCACTGAAAGCATATAAGTGCGAAACGGGCTCCAAGATCAGATATCTTAGACTCCTTGTAGACTACAAGGTTGATAGGGCTTAGGTGTACGCGCGGTGACGCGCTCAGCCAAGAGCTACTAATTGTCATAAAATTTGAACTTTGTCCTGACTGATTTCTTGTAAAACTAGTTTTCTAATTAAAAACCCGTTGGCTTGGTGACTATACTGTAAGTGTCCCACCTGATCCCATTCCGAACTCAGAAGTGAAATCTTGCAAGGCCCATGATAGTCGGTTTTACCGGCGAAAGTAGGTAGTCGCCAGACCAACGGGTTTTTGGTTGCAAATTATAGCCCTTTTTTGTTTAAATAATTCTGATACAATCAAAGTACATGGGACGGCTACAAAAACAGATTCTTATTGGACTCATAGGCGTTGTACTATTAACCGGCATTGGAGTCGGGCTATTTCTGTCATTACATACTGCTCGAACTTGTTCTGATGGAATCCAAAACGGAAAAGAAGAAGGCCCTGATTGTGGTACTCTGGCTTGTGGCATAGCTTGTCCATTACCAGTAGTGGGCTTACAGGTTCAATCTAATCAATTTAAGAAAACACCAGCAGGCGATTATGATCTTGCGGTAAGAGTTTATAATCCAAACACCCAGCACGGCGCCACCAGAATTCCTTATACTCTTAATTTGGAAGGTAGCTCTAGCCAAACTATTTCAGGGGAATTCTTTATTCTGCCAGGCCAAACAAAATATTTAGTTTGGCCAGCTGTTAAATCACAGGGGACTCTGACTAGTGTTGGATTCCACACTGGTCAGGTAAACTGGCAAAAAGTTAATGGTAGCGGCTTTGATTCCTTATTTACAATTAAGCGAGTAAATTCCGGACTTGGCTTGCCGATGAGTTTAGCTGAGGGCTCGGTTATAAATAATTCTCCTTACGATTTTGACAATATCGAGGTGGCAGTAGTAGTGTTGGATGATTCGGGAGCTCTTGTTGCGGTTAGCACGACCAATTTCCAGACCTTCCGCTCGCAGACTGAACGATACTTTAAAGTAACATGGCCCTATCCGGTAACAGGTCGTCTAGATGTCGAAATTAATACTAATGTTTTTGAGAACTCTAATTTCTTGAGAACTCAGGGAGTAAAGTCTATCCAGCAGTAATGAAAAGAACTATCCGTAAATATCTTCGCGAGATTGATCTCCCGCTACTCTTTGCTGTAGTTGCATTATGTTTATTCAGTATTTTTAATATCTATGGTATTTCAGGCAACCAAGGCCCATTTTTTACTAAGCAGATAATTTTCGCTCTCTCGGGACTATTAGTTATGGTGGGGTTTTCGTTTTTTAATTATTTATACCTAAAAAATTATTCCTTACCAGTATTAATAGGTTATATACTTTCTCTGGGCTTTCTGATGATGCCATTTTTGTTTCCAGCAATCCGGGGCGTACGTTCTTGGATCGTTATTGGGAGTCTGACTATTGAACCGGCCGAGGTAGTAAAGCTTGTTTTGATTGTAATTATGGCCAAATACTTTTCTCAGCGCCATATTCATATCGGTAATTTTCGCCATATTATAATTTCGGGTGTCTACGCGGCTATCCCAATGGGAATTGTATTGATTCAACCAGACTTAGGCTCAGCCATAATTATCTTAGTAATCTGGCTTGGTATGTTACTGGGTGCTGGAATTACAGTCCGACACTTATTTTTGCTTTTGATTGGCGGTATTATTGTGGGCGTGATGGGTTGGATGCTTGTATTAAAGCCCTATCAAAAAGTGCGCATTACTTCTTTCTTGAATCCTTACAACGATCCTCATGGAGCGGGCTATAACTTAATTCAATCTAAAGTGGCGATTGGCTCTGGGTATTGGTTTGGAAACGGCTGGGGCAAGGGCTCCCAAGCTTCGATGGGTTTTTTGCCGGAATCTCACAATGATTTTGTTTTTGCAGCCACAGCAGACCAATTTGGTGTGGTTGGAGTCGCTGCCGTGGTTGGAGTATTATTTTTATTAGTTTCACGAGTGCTTCGGGTCGGCCGCTTCGCTATGTCTAATTTTGGTAAACTTTTTTGCTTGGGAATTGGGATCCTGATATTTACCCACATGGTTATTGGGGCAGGAGTTAATATTGGTATTATGCCTGTAACCGGAATTCCATTCCCATTCCTTAGTTACGGAGGCAGCAATCTTATATCACTAATGATTGGTCTTGGTGTGGTTCAAAGCATTAAACGATATGGATAATATACTTACGATACATCTCAAAAACAAGGTAGAATGCGAGCTGGAGCTTGCAAAAGGGGAAGCGGTTTTGGACACCTTGGCTTTTCCACTTGACATTCATTTTGATACGATGTTGGTAACTTCTATTGACAAAATTTTAAAAAAGAATAGAATAGAAACATCGTCTTTAAAAAAGGTCAACATAGCAGGATTCGTGGCAGAATCAAGCGTTGCGTACCACATTGCCAGTTCGGTGAAAGCGGCACTGGAATGTAGGTAATATCTAGGGTTTTAGTAGGTATTGTAGGATCTTCAATGGTTACATGAAGGAGGTAGGCATTGAAGATTCTAAAATCCCCCGAGGCAATTGTCTTGTAGTATTTCGCACATAGCATAGAAACCATATCCGTCCGCACGACAGGAGAAGGAGTGCGTGTCTTTATTCACCTTCGGTAACCCATTATCAATTTTAACCAACATTATTCACTATGAATAAGGGGCGTAAAATTTTTTCCAAGTTCGACATCGACCAATTTGAGGCACCGAACCTAGTACAGGTTCAACTCGACTCAAATAAGTGGTTTCTTGATATCGGATTAAAGGAGCTATTAAAAGAAGTTTCTCCTATTGAAGACTGGACTGGCAAAGAACTCGAATTACACTTTGTCGACTATAAGTTAGACGAGCCAAAATACGATGAGCGCACTGCGGTAGAGAAAAATACTACTTACGAAGCGCCGCTCAAAGTAAAAATTAATTTAAAGAATAAGAAGACTGGTCAAAGCCGAGACCAGGAGCTTTTCATTGCAGATTTTCCATTGATGACTCCTCGAGGCACTTTTGTTATTAATGGCGTCGAACGTGTTGTCATTTCTCAACTTATTCGAAGCCCAGGTGCGTTTTTCTCGTTATCACGTTCAAGCCGCTACAAGCGGTTTTTCGGTGCCAAATTAATCCCATCAAGAGGTGCTTGGTTGGAGTTCGAAACTGAATATAATGGCGTTATTTCTGTTCGTATTGATCGCAAACGAAAAGTAGCGGCCAGTGCTTTATTGCGTGCTCTAGGCCTCCCTAAAGATGAAGATATAAAAAAGACTTTTGAGGATGTGGATACAGATCCAAACATGAAGTACATCATGGCCACGATTCTTCAAGATCCATCATCAAACGAAGATGAAGGATTTATTGAGTTATATAAGAGAATCCGACCAGGTGATCCAGCCACTCCTGACAATGCTCGTCAGATGGTAATGAATCTATTCACCAATCCTGCTAGATATGACCTCTCCAAGGTTGGCCGCTTCCGAATGAATAAGCGGTTCAACCAAGAAATTGATTACGAAGAACCAAAGAACCGAGTTTTAAGACTCGAAGATGTTATTTTAATACTTAAAGAAATTATTCGATTAAACAACGATCCATCTGGCGAGCCAGATAACATTGACCATTTAGGTAATCGCCGTGTTAAGACTCTTGGAGAATTGCTTCAGGATCGTTTAAGAATCGCTTTTGCGCGAATGGAACGTATTATTAAAGACCGAATGTCTACTTCAGATGTCGCAACCGTGCTTCCATCGCAGCTTATAAACTCCCGGCCATTCGTAGCCGCCTTAAAAGAATTCTTTGCTTCTGGTCAGTTGTCTCAGTTCATGGACCAAGAAAATCCATTGTCTGAACTTGAACACAAACGTCGTCTATCGGCATTAGGGCCTGGAGGTTTGTCCCGCGAACGAGCAAGTTTTGAAGTTAGAGACGTTCACCCATCTCACTATGGCCGCATCTGTCCCGTTACTACTCCTGAAGGTGCTAACATTGGTTTGGTTAACCACTTGGCTTTATATTCAAAGATTTCTCCCCTTGGTTTTATTCTTACGCCATACGTTAAAGTTACAAACAGTAAAATTACTGAAGAAGTTAAGTACATGGATGCAACCGAAGAAGAGCGCTACATCATTGCTCAAGCCGGCGCTAAAACTGATAAGAACGGCAAATTCGTTGATGAGAAAATTCCAGCTCGCATTAAAGGTGAACCAGGAATCGTTACGCCTGATCAAGTAGATTATATAGACGTATCTCCTCGTCAGCAGTTCTCAGCCGCAACTTCACTTATTCCATTCTTAGAAAACGATGACGCAAACCGAGCGCTCATGGGTTCTAACATGCAAAAACAAGCCGTACCTTTGATTAAACCTGAGGCTCCTTATGTTGCCACCGGCATGGAAGAAAAGATTGCTCGTGACTCAGGTATGGTTGTTATCGCTCCTGAATCCGGAACAATCACCAAGGTTGATTCTTCTCAGATCTTACTTGAAACCGACAAAGGAAAGGAACACGCCTTTAAACTTCTAAAATTCCGACGTTCTAACAAATTTACTAGCTTAAACCAACGACCGTTAGTTACCAAAGGTCAGAAAGTTAAAAAAGGAGAAGTCCTTGCCGACGGACCTTCAACCGAAGGAGGAGAATTGGCTCTTGGCCGAAACTTACTCGTGGCTTATATGTCATTTGAAGGTGCAAACTTTGAAGATGCTATCGTTTTGTCTGAACGATTGGTTAAAGAAGATGTATTGTCATCTATTCATATCGTTGATTATCCAATTGATGTTCGAGAAACAAAGCTTGGGCCAGAGTTAACTACCTATGATATTCCAAACGTTGCCGCTGAACGACTAAACGATCTTGATCCTGATGGAGTAGTTCGAGTTGGTGCCGAGGTTCACTCACAAGATATCTTGGTTGGTAAAATCTCTCCTAAGGGTGAATCAGATCTTACCGCCGAAGAAAGATTATTAAGAGCAATCTTTGGTGAAAAGTCTCGCGATGTAAAAGATTCTTCTCTCCGATTAGATTATGGCAAACAAGGACGTGTCGTAGGTGTTAAAACATTTTCTCGAGAAGAGGGCGATAAGTTGGATGTAGGTGTAATCAAACGCATCGAAGTCTCTGTTGCTCAACTCCGAAAAATTCAAGTAGGCGACAAGCTTGCTGGACGACATGGAAATAAAGGTGTTATTTCCGTTATTCTTCCTGAAGCAGATATGCCTTTCTTGGCTGATGGAACTCCGGTAGATATTGTTCTCTCACCACTTGGTGTTATCTCGCGTATGAACATTGGTCAAATTTTAGAATCTCACTTAGGTATCGCTGCAAAGAAGCTTGGTTACAAAGCAGCTACCCTATCTATGGCTGGGCCAACCGAGGAAGCTATTATGGAAGAGCTCAAGAAAGCTGGATTCCCAGTTGATGGCCGTCAGCAGCTCTATGATGGAAAAACTGGTTTGCCTTATGCAAAACCAGCTCACGTCGGTATGACTTACTTTATGAAATTGATTCACATGGTTGAAGACAAGCTTCACATGAGATCAATCGGGCCTTACTCATTGATTACTCAGCAGCCACTTGGCG
>JAIFWG010000080.1 GCA_019662005.1 Candidatus Parcubacteria bacterium | reverse complement strand
TTACGATTTTGGTAATAATCTTTTGTCGATTTTTTGGTTTTTCTTTAATAATAGAAATATCTAAGTCGCCATAAATAGTAAGAGCGAGCGTTCGGGGGATTGGAGTGGCAGTCATTGAAAGTAAATGAGGCACAAGGGTGGATTCGCTGCCTTTGATGAGCTGGGCTCGCTGTTTTACCCCAAAGCGATGCTGTTCGTCGATTATTACCAATGCCAACTTATCGAACTTTACATCCTTTTGGATAATAGCGTGTGTGCCGATAATAATTTGAACCATGCCAGAGGCTATTTCTTTTTTGAGTTGTGCTTTGGTGAGGGTGCCGTTACTTGTTTTTGCGTTTGACGCAGTAAGTAGCGCAACTTTTATATTAGTATGCTGGGTTAGGTTCTGAATAGTTTGGAAATGTTGATTAGCTAAGACTTCGGTTGGAGCCATGAACACTGTTTGGTATCCTGCATGAGCGACCTGAACTCCGGCCATCAAAGCAACAACTGTTTTGCCGCTTCCAACATCTCCTTCAAGGAGTCGGTTCATGGGGTAAGATTTCTCCAGATCTTTAAAGATTTCCCAGGCTGACACTTTTTGGTCCTTGGTAAGCTCAAATGGCAAGTGATTTATAAAATCTACGATTATTTCTTTGTGGAAGGGAATTGAGACAGATTTTAACTGATTCAATTTTCTTCTTTCTAGCAAGGCTTTGATTTGGAATAAAATCAGATCATCAAAAGCTAGGCGTTCCTTTGCTGACTGGGCTTCAGATTCTGTTACTGGGTGATGAATCGCTTCAAGCGCTTCTTGTAATGAAGGAAAACCATTACGCTCACGAATAGGAGTAGGCAAGGGGTCAGTGGTCTCTATTTGATTAAGAAGGGGTTTAATTAGGAATCGAAGATACTTAGAAGTTATACCTTCGGTTTCGGGGTATACAGGAACTAGTCCTTGGGTATGAGTTAGGTTGAAAGCCAAATATTCATCGCCGCGAATTTTTTCATATGTTGGACTGGCTAGATAAAGTCCATGCTTATCGAGCTTTACATTGCCCGCAAGACTGACTCGAGTTCCTTCGGTAAGAGTGTTTGCGATAAACGGTTGGTTAAACCAGACTGCTTTAATCGTGCCAGTGTCGTCTTGAATGATTGCATCGACTATAGTCATGCGCTTAGGAAATATGCGGCGCATATTCATTTTAACAATCTCGCCTTGAATATTTACTTTCTGTCCGGGTTCTATCTCTGAAATAGACATAATACGGCTATAATCTTCGTATCGAGCAGGGAAGTGCCACAAAAGATCCCGAACTGTTTTTATTCCGAGTTTTGTTAGGCGCGGAAGGTTGCGAGCGCCTACATTCTTTAGTTTTTCTACTGGAAGAGAGAGGTCTATCATTACGGCTCTTAGTATACTATATCTACATGAAACAAAAAGCAGGCCTTTGGGGCCTGCTTTTTGTTATGGTGCACTCGAGAGGAATCGAACCTCTATCACAAGCTCCGCAAGCTTGTGTCCTATCCGTTGAACGACGAGTGCATTAAATTCCTAACCACGTTCCTATGTCTTCTAAAATTGAACGGACATGTTCCTTTTCGGGTATATAAGATACCATAATTGACCGAATTTCCAAAGGGTTTACATGATGGATTGGCAGCCTGATGTATGGCATGTATGCTTTTTTGAGCTCGATACTTAACTCTTTTGTATGAGGTGGATTGTAATCAATCCAGAAAGATTTGATGTCCTTGAAGTAGAATTTCTGATCATCAACCGAAACCCCAACTTTATCGACATTGATTTCTTGGATTTCAGGGTCTTTGTGGGAGTGTAGTATTAATACGAAAGCCGATAACCCAAGCATGATCATAAATAACAAGCTTTGATGAAAATAAGCTAAGACCGCAACACAGCCAACTAAGGCTAAGCTAGTAAGATACGCTTCTTTTTTCTTGGGCGGAAATAGAGGAGTAGTCCAAGAGATACCTTCGGCATGTCCGCCTGGCAACTCTTTAATTAGTGCTTGGACTTCTCCTTCGGTCTTTAATTAGTGCTTGGACTTCTCCTTCGGTTTCTGGTTTTCTTTCTATATCAATTGTTTGAGGCATAAGAGAAAGATATGCGGTGAGGGTGAGATTCGAACTCACGATACGGTTTCCCGTATGACAGTTTTCAAGACTGTTGCCTTCAACCACTCGGCCACCTCACCATTAGTTAAGTTATTTTACCATGTTTTTAAGAGATTTTCTAGGCCTGAACTCTGGTGCGGAGTATCCTGGTCTAGAACCGCATCTCGCTAAATTCATATATTATTCGACTCCAATTTCTCTTTTTATCTCGTCGATATAAGGCGAGGCTTTTGCTATAAGAGGCGCCATGGCAGGAGTAGCTCGCTTAGCAAAATCCTCGAAGTGCTGTAACCCCAAAGCCAAATTGGCTTTTTTCTTATAATTTAAGTATCCCAACCAGAAGTAAGTCTCAGGTCTTGCGCGTCCACTCGATATCATTTGCTGATTAAATAGTTCGACTGCTTCAATTGTTTTTCCTTCCCCAGGAAAATCTTGCCGGGCAATTTTTCTACAAATAGCCAATGCCTCATTGTAACGGCCGAGCCATAAAAGCAAAAAGGCTTTGCTATATTTCCATTCAAAGTGAGATCCGGCATATTTTTCAGCGACTTCAATATGCTTCAAAGATTCGGAGGCATTATTACGAATAGAGAATTCCAACATTGCTTTCAATAGCCACACACCATAATTATCTGCCTTAAAATCTTGGGCTTTTGCCAACCATTCTTCTGCTTCATTGGTTTTTCCTTCTTCCGCCAATACTATTGCTATGGCTAGATATTCATTAGAAATTAAAGTTGGGATCTTTTTTTGAATAGTTATTAAATTTGGCGGTATTGGCGACATTGCATTTATGTTTCTAGCCAATGCGGTATGTAGCTGAATGGCAAAATTTGGTACACCAGATATGTAAGCTGCAATACCAATGATATACTGAGCCACTTTTACAATCATATCTCCAGCCATTTCAGATGCCTTAAAAGAAGCTGCCTCGTCAAATTCAAATCTCTTTGGAAGCGCGGAACGAAAATCTCTTCCCAAGTCAATACTTGTACTTTTGTCTACTGGGCGGTGGGCGACTAAACCCTCTAAGTCAATGTATGTTTTCCCATTACGAGTTCGAGTATAGCCCCAGATCCAAAAATTGCCCCTGGCCTTTTTATTCATTTTTCGTACTACCATTGGTGACTGTATATTCTTAGAAATATGGTTCGGCATAACGATTACTCTTGCGATATCTCCAAACCCGGCAGCTTCGATATCTTCTTGAACTCTCAAAATGAGATCGTTTTTAATTTTCTTATGCTCCGCTTCATTTTCTGAAAAAATGCCTAAAATTATCCCCACCTTACCTTTGGGTGTTTTGGGAAGGTAGAATTTTATATAAAATCCTCCTTCTCTTCTCTTCCTCC